>CABRGI010000191.1 GCA_902470455.1 uncultured Parvimonas sp. | reverse complement strand
GATTTGCAAAATTCTATAGAAGATATAAATAAAATTATATTAAAGTTAGAAAATACCATGAAAAAAACTTTTGTTAATGAATTTAAAAATATTAATGAAAATTTTTCAAATATTTTTAAAATTCTATTTAATGGTGGAGAGGCAAGGCTTGAGCTTGATGGCGACGATATTCTAAATTGTGGAATAGATATTATTGCAAAACCTGTAGGAAAGAAAATGCAGACATTGTCTTTAATGTCCGGAGGTGAAAAATCATTAACTGCAGTAGCTTTATTGTTTGCTATTTTTGAAACAAGACCATCACCATTTTGTATTTTAGACGAAGTTGATGCTGCATTGGATGATTCAAATATATTAAGATATGTTGAGTATTTGAAGAATTATTTAACAGAAACTCAATTTATAATGATAACTCATAGAAAACCTACTATGGAAATGGCAGATATGATTTATGGTGTAACTATGGAACAAAAAGGAGTCAGTAAGATTGTTTCTATGACTTTTAATAAGGAGAAGGAAAAATATGTTTAATTTTTTTGGAAAGAAAAAAGAAGAAAATGATGCAGAAGAAGTTGTTGAAAAAAAGCAGAGTTTTTTTGAAAGATTAAAAAAGGGATTAACAAATACAAGAAATAATTTATCAAGTAAGATAGATAATTTGCTATCTTTGTCTACAAAAATAGATGAAGAATTATTTGAAGAATTAGAATATATATTAGTTTCTGCGGATATTGGTGCTAATGTTACTATGGAATTAATTGATGATTTAAAAGAAATTGTTAAAAGAGAAAAAATCACAGACCCTTCATTAATTAAAGATAAATTAATAGTACTTATGAACTCAAAATTAGATTCAAAAGAACTGAATCACAATTTTAATATAATTGATGGTGTTCCAACAATTATTCTGGTTGTTGGAGTAAATGGTGTCGGAAAAACAACATCTATAGGGAAATTAGCAAATAAATTCAAGTCAAAAGGAAAGAATGTTATGCTTGTTGCTGCAGATACTTTTAGAGCGGCGGCAACTGAACAACTGACAGAATGGGCTAACAGATCAGGAGTTCCAATAATTTCAAATGAAGAAGGAGCTGATCCGGCATCAGTTGTATATGATGGAATTCAAAGTGCAAAAAGTAAAAATATTGATATTCTAATTTGTGATACGGCCGGTAGACTTCATAATAAAAAGAACTTAATGAATGAGTTGAATAAAATTACAAGAATAATTGATAGAGAATTCCCTGAAGCGAATAAAGAGGTTACTCTTGTTCTTGATGCAACAACAGGACAAAATGCTATTGTTCAAGCAAAAGAATTTAGAGATACTGCAAATATTGATAGTGTAATTCTAACAAAATTAGATGGAACTGCTAAAGGTGGTGTTGTATTTACAATCCAACTTGAAATGGGGATACCGGTTAAACAAATAGGTATTGGAGAAAAAATAGATGATTTACAAGATTATAATGATGAGGATTTTGTAAATGCAATTTTTAGGTAATTATTAAAAATTAACGTTGAAATATACGTTAATTTTTTTTTGAAAAATATTACAAAATTTATAAAAAAAGTATTGACAAATCTGTATTTAATGATATAATATTAAGGTCAAGAAAAAAACTTGACCCATTTAAGAGGTGATTATGGAAAAAATAGTTGAGATAGCTGTTCTATTTGATTATTATGGTAAACTTCTTAGCGATAAGCAATATAATGTTGTTGATCAACATTGTAATGAAGATTTATCTCTTAGAGAAATTGCTGAATTAAATGGAATTTCTAAACAAGGTATATCAGATATTTTAAGTAGAGCAGAAAAAAAATTAAGATTTTATGAGGCTGAATTAAAATTGATTTCTAAATTTGATAAAATAAACAGTAGTCTAAAAGAAATTAATTTATTAATTGAAAATTCAAAAAATGAAGATTCCTCTTTGCTTAATATTCTAGATATTATTCAAAAGAAAAATAATGAAATTATAGAAAATGATTTATAGGAAGTGGTAGGAATGATATTTGAGAATTTATCTGAAAAACTTCAAGGAGCATTAAATAAATTAAGAGGTAAGGGAAAACTATCTGAAAAAGATGTGGATCTTGCAATGAGAGAAGTTAAACTTGCACTTTTAGAATCTGATGTAAATTTTAAAGTTGTAAAACAGTTTATAAATAATGTAAAAGAACGAGCAATTGGTAAAGAAGTTATGGAGAGTTTAACTCCGGCACAACAAGTTATCAAAATTGTTAATGAAGAACTTACAGCTCTTATGGGCAAAAAGGAAGAAAAGATTCAAATAGACTCTAATCCTACTGTTATTATGCTTTGTGGTTTGCAAGGTGCAGGGAAGACTACACATGCAGGAAAACTTGCTAGATATTTTTTAAAACAAAATAAAAGACCTCTATTAGTTGCGTGTGATGTTTATAGACCTGCAGCAATAAAACAATTACAAGTTGTAGGGAAATCCGTTGATGTTCCTGTATTTACTATTGATGATTGTAAGGATGTTACTAAAATAGCAAAT
>CABRGI010000190.1 GCA_902470455.1 uncultured Parvimonas sp. | reverse complement strand
AATTACCTGTCTACAAACCCCACAAGGAAATGTCAAAGAATTTTCTTTACCGACAACTGCGATTTTTTTTATCTTTTTTTCTCCATCATATATTGCTTTGAATATAGCCACGCGTTCTGCACAAATTGTAGGAGTATATGAAGCATTTTCAATATTACAACCACCATATATTTTACCTGATTCTGTTAATACAGCCGCTCCTACATTAAATTTAGAATATGGTGTATATGCTCTTTTTTGGCTATCTAAAGCACATTTAATCATTTTTTCATAAATATTCATTTAATCACCAACTATAACTAATATTTTAGGAATAAATATTAAAAGTCCAACTATTATAGATATAAAAGCTGAAACTAAAACTGCACCCGATGCCATGTCTTTAATAATTTTTATATTTAAATTATAGTCTTTACATAAAAAATCCATAATATTTTCAATGATAGTATTAATAATTTCTAAAGTCAAAACAACTGCTATCATAATTAATATTACAGATAATTCTACATAAGATAAATTAAAAATTAAAGAACACAACAATACTAACACAGAAAACATTATATGAAATCTAAAATTTCTCTCTGTTTTGAAAATGTATATTATACCTTTAAAGGCACAAAAAAAACTTTCCATAAAACTAGAATTCTTTTTCATTTTTAAAAACTTCCATTAATTTCATAGTTTCTTTTTCCTTATTTCTCATAATTATTTTTTCAGACTCATCAATATGATCATATCCTAATAAGTGAAATACAGAATGACAAACTAAATATAAAATTTCTCTTTCAATACTATGTCCAAACTCTTGGGCCTGTTCAATTGATTTTTCTGTAGAAATTATAATATCTCCTAGAATAAAAGGCATACCTTCTTCTGAAAATTCAAACTCCATCGGAAAAGAAAGCACATCCGTTTCCCTATCAATATTTCTAAATTCAGAATTTATACTCTTTATTTCTTCATTTGTAACAAAAGAAACTGATACCTCAATATTATCTATCATTTTATTTTCAACTTTTAGAGCTGTTTCGATACATTCTATAATTTTTTCTTTAAGATTATCTGTAACTATGAATGCATCTTGCCTATCATCAAAAAGAACATTCATTATTTTTTCTCCGCTAAGCTATCTTCATATTTTGTATAGGCATCTATTATTTTCATTACTATACTATGCCTTACAACATCAGAACTATCAAAATAATTAAAATTAATTCCCTTAATATTATTTAAAATTTTACTTACTGAAACAAGACCCGAACTTTTTCTTCTACCTAAATCAATTTGAGTAATATCTCCAGTTACAACCGCTTTAGACTCAAAACCTATTCTTGTTAAAAACATCTTCATTTGCTCATTAGTCGCATTTTGAGCTTCGTCAAGAATTATAAAGGCATCATCTAAAGTTCTCCCTCTCATATATGCTAAAGGAGCAACCTCAATAATACCTTTTTCTTTTAGTCTAAGGAAATTATCATAACCTAATATATTATATAATGAATCATATAAAGGTCTTAAATACGGATCTATTTTTTCTTGTAAATCTCCTGGTAAAAATCCTAAATTTTCACCTGCTTCAACAGCAGGTCTTGTTAATATTATTTTTGAAACAGTATTGTTTTTTAATGCTTTAGCAGCCATTGCAATAGCTAAAAAAGTTTTTCCTGTTCCTGCAGGACCAATACCGAAAGTAATTATATTATCTTCAATTGCAGAGATATATTTTCTTTGTCCTAAGGTTTTTGGCTTTATAGGTTTTAATTTTGCATTCAAACAAATAACATAATCTAACCAATCATTTAATATCTCTTTATTTTCAGATTTTACTTTTTCAATTATATAAGAAATTTTTTGCTTATCTAAATTTTCGGAAGGATTATCTTTAACTAAAAACTCAATAGTCTTAACACATAATAAAACCATTTTTTCATCTCCTGTAATAGATAAGCCTTCCTCACTATTTTTTATAGATACATCAAATTTTTTAGAAATAAAATCTATATTAGAATCTAAATTTCCAAATAAATTCCGAATATCATCAATATCTAAAATCAAACTTTCAGTAACTTTATTCATTCTTTCTCCAATTACTTTCTTAACTCACTTCTGTTATTATCCAAAACAGTAATTAAATCTCTCAATTTTTCTTGAGTTTTAGATAAAACATCATCTGCATAAGTATTAGTTTGCATTTTTATAGTTTTAGCGTTTTGTTCTGCTTTCAATAATATTTCATTTGCTTTACTTTCAGCAGCAACAACAACATCATTTTCATTAATCATCTTTTGATATCTTGCTTCAGCATCAGCTTTAATTTTAGAAGCTTCTTTATTAGCTTGTTCTAAAATTTGGTTAGCATCTTTTGTTGCATCATTTAAAATTCTATCTTTTTCTTCATGAATCCATTCCGCTTGTTTAATTTCTTCTGGAATATTTTCTCTCATTTCTTTTAGTATAAAAAATAGAGCTTCAGAATCTACCATTACTTTCTTTGAAAAAGGTAAACTTGAACTTTCTTCCACTAAGTCTTCAATACGATCGATTAATTCTAAAATTTCCATTATTCATTC
>CABRGI010000189.1 GCA_902470455.1 uncultured Parvimonas sp. | reverse complement strand
AATTAGCTCCGGTAGCATCCTTTTTATTTATAAAGCAAATACGTGGTACGCCATATTTGTCTGCTTGTCTCCAAACAGTTTCTGATTGTGGTTCTACACCGCTCTTTGCATCAAAAAGTGCAACTGAGCCGTCAAGAACTCTTAAAGATCTTTCAACTTCTACAGTAAAGTCAACGTGTCCTGGAGTGTCAATGATGTTAATTCTTGTATCATTCCATACACATGTAGTAGCAGCTGAACAAATAGTGATACCTCTTTCTTTTTCTTGCTCCATCCAGTCCATTTGTGCAGCACCTTCATGAGTATCACCTATTTTGTGGATCTTTCCTGTATAATAAAGCATTCTTTCGGTTACTGTTGTTTTACCAGCATCGATATGCGCCATTATACCAATATTTCTTGTATTTTCAAGTGAATATTGTCTTACCACAATAGCATTTCCCCTTTCCTTTTAAATAAAAATCCTATATTAGAATCCGTAATGTGCAAAAGCCTTATTAGCTTCAGCCATCTTATGAGTGTCTTCTCTCTTCTTAACACTTGCTCCTGTGTTATTTACAGCATCTAAAATTTCTTTAGCAAGTCTTTCTTTCATAGTTTTTTCTCCTCTATTTCTAGAGTAAGTTACTAACCATCTTAAACCTAAAGTTTGTCTTCTTTCAGGTCTAACTTGAATAGGTACTTGGTATGTTGCACCACCTATACGTCTTGCTTTAATTTCTAAAACAGGCATTATATTTTCAAGAGCCTTTCTGAAAACTTCAGTTGGTTCTTCGCCAGTTTTTTCTTTTACGATTTCAAATGCACCGTAAACGATAGCTTGAGCAGTTCCTTTTTTACCGTCAAGCATAATGTTGTTTATAAGTTTCGTAACAACCACATCTCCGTAAATTGGATCCGGCATTACCTCTCTCTTTGGAACATGTCCTTTTCTTGGCACCTTTCTTCCCTCCTTACCATATTTAGTAGTATCACTGGTACTCAGCGATTTTTCTTTGCTGATAAGCACACAAATGTATGTATTATAAAGTTAAACTCTAATTAATAAAACATTTCTGCCATATCAGTTTAATTATTTAGGTCTTTTAGCTCCGTATTTAGATCTTCCTTGCTTTCTGTTAGCTACCCCAGCAGTATCTAATGTACCTCTGATAATGTGGTATCTAACCCCTGGAAGGTCCTTTACTCTTCCCCCTCTAATAAGCACAACACTGTGTTCTTGAAGGTTATGACCTATACCTGGAATATAAGCTGCAACTTCCATTCCATTTGTTAATCTAACTCTTGCAACCTTACGTAACGCTGAGTTAGGTTTCTTAGGAGTTACAGTTCTTACAGCTGTACATACACCTCTCTTTTGTGGTGATTCACTAGCAGTACTTCTCTTTTTAAGTGTATTAAAATTGAAACTTAATGCTGGTGCTTTTGATTTAGTTACAGCTTTTTGTCTTCCTTGTTTAATTAACTGGTTAATAGTTGGCATTTCTTCACCTCCTTAAATATTTTTCTAAAAATGCACATAACTATACATTATTAAATGTACCTAAATATTCTAACATTTATATATACAAAAGTCAACATTTTTTTAAGTTTTTTACAAATTTTCTAGAAAAGAAAAAGGAGATATTGTTATCAAATATCTCCTCAATTTGTAGTCAAAAAAATTAAAGTTTTGTTCAAATTCTTAATTTCTCCTAAAATATCATTTTTTTGTTTTCTTAATGCAAGTCTTTTAACTATTCAGATTTATCTTCAGAAACTTTTCCCTTTATAATTATTGAACCTATATCTGATAGTATTGGTTTAAAAAGACTTATTATTTCAGAAGAATCAAGTCCACTTTCATTTTTTGTAAATTCCCTTGTAAGTTTAATAAATCTTTTAAAAAATCCTTTAGGAGAAATTGGACAATCTTCTCCAAAAACTTCATTTCCGGATTCCATCATCACTAAAGACATCCTATAGTACATAAAATTATTATCTTCTTCATCCATATTTTTATCAAAATATTCAAAAAGTTTTTCAAAATTTTTCATTATCTCACTTTGTTCAACCTCATCATTTAAAGTTAAAATTCCATTTTCATTTTTAAACATTGAATAAGGAGAGTGAAAACCACCAAATCTATGCAAAAGTTTAGATTGTCTGTCATCTTCATTTCCTATATTTGTAGTAGATTTTATAAAAATCTTATTAGCTATTGAGTTCATTATAATATTTACATAGTCATATTCATTGCAAATATTATAAATTTTATATCCATTATTTGTAATTTCCTTATTATATTTTTTTAGAAAATTACCATTAAAACCCTGTCCATCAAAGGAGTATATTTTTTCTAATTTCGACATATTCCCCCTTAGAATTCCAATATATTGAGCCTTATTTCCACCTTTAGAATGTCCAGAAACATATATTTTATTTACATTCGGAAACTTTTCTACCATTTTGTCAAAATAACTTAAAGCTCTTCTCTGCTGTTTTGTATCCGTTATATTATATGTCCCTTCTACATTGTCTTTCCATTCATAGTCTCCAGCAGTTCCTTTATATACTATAATCAAATTATCTTCAAAAATAAAACTTATATT
>CABRGI010000188.1 GCA_902470455.1 uncultured Parvimonas sp. | reverse complement strand
TAAGAGCTACACCTATGCCTATTTCACTTAAGGAAGCATATTACGAATATCGTTATGGTATATTCGCTGAATAAGATTACTCAAAGCAACAATTTTCTTAAATTGAGCGTTATTTTTTAATTTTTCGGCTTTCTCATATTGTTCGTCTGTTAACCCTTGTTTATTAACATCTACTTCGTTTGTTTTTTCAGCAGCTTTTGATTTACCAATAATACCTTTTAACTGATTAAACTTTTCAATATCTAGTTCATCAAGTTTCATTAACTCATCATTATATAATTTTGAATCATCAAATCCATTCTTTAAAACTTTATCAGCATATGCTTTCTTTAATTGTTGTAAGAGTCTATCTGTTTTATACTCCTGCATCTTAGATCCAGATATTGAAATAACTGGACAATAATTCAGAAACTTTCCTAGTATTACTCTATCGTTTGTAGTGGTTTTTCCAGCCTTAGTGGAAATAGAAACTGCCTGGGATACCATTTTTAGCGTTCTATCAGGTGCAAAATCAAATACATAAGCCTTTTCCTTTATTTTCCCATCTTTATTACATGGAGACTGTACACGGAAAATAGTTTGTAAATAGTTTGCTGCTGAAGTTGAATATGATCCTGCAAGAATAAAGACAGCAGTCCATTCTTTAACAGTTACCCCTGTTGTTAGTTTTCCACAAGATAAAGTAATAGTATATGTCCCATTCTTTTCAGCACTACTAATTGCATTTCTTACACTCTGTAATGCTTCAGCAGATTCTTCATCATCACTACCTGCAACATTTACAATGTCAAATTGACCACTTCCAAATACTGGATGTTTCAACATTAAATTCTTTAACGCCTTTGCTTCTTTTATACCTGGAACCATCCATAAAGAATGTTTGAATAATTCTCTATATTCTTCTTTTGAGAATGGATAATTATTCTTGTCATCTTTTTTTGTCATTAAATTTAATAAAGATAAAACATCTCGTTCATGTACAAAATCTCCTTCCTTTGCATATTCTGGCATTTGACCATAATCTACCTTGTAATCACCTGTCCAAGTTCTAAAAAATTCATGGAAGTTAAATGCTTTATCTTCATATGTAATATAATGAGTATTATGAAGTAAATCCCCTAAATCATAAGTATAGATTCTCATTTCAGGGAGCTCATCATATGGATTAGAATCACCAAAATGATTCTTATCCCATTCAGATTTGCTCTCCTGTTCCATAATATAATCCCATGTGTAAATAGATTTTTCATCATATTCTTCCAAAATATTAAATGGTGTACCTGATAAAGCTAATAGTTTAGTTTCATTTGAATCATCTTTTAGAATAGCTTTGATTGTTTCATCACCTAAACTTGTTTTAGTACCTTCATGAGCTTCATCGACTATCAACAAATCCCAAATAGTGTTAAATATTCCTTCATTTTTATTGAATTTTCCACCTACCATTGAAGAACCACGCAAATCTTGTATAGATGCAAAATAAACATAATGAGCATCTTTCTTATTTAATTCATCTACTGAAAATCCATTTGACTTAGATCCATATAAGTATTCTGTATCATAGAAGATTTTATTAAAATCCTCATACCACCCATCATTTACAACCGGTCTATGAGTTAAAATAAGTGTCTTTTTGAATTCACATCTTCTAATTACTTCCAATGCACTTAGAGTTTTTCCAAAACGCATCTTAGCATTCCAAAGCATACGGTTGCCGTTCTTAAACTGTTTTATAGTTTTCTCAATTGCCTCTTTTTGCTCTGGTCTAAAAATAATCGGAGTGAAATTAGATGCTTTTGTGTTACTTAAATTAGCATAACACATTTTAACGGCTTTAATAGCTTCTATAGCTGTTGCTTTATCAATTTGATACCATTCTTTCCCTGTTGTACCATTAATTTTTTTCTTTTTTATTCCTGAATTTTCTAATACTCTATGTACTTCATGATCCCTAAAAGCTTTTATTTCTATACTACCATCATCTTTATGAATTTCTTTAACTGCAAGTTCAGTATGTAAAAGTATAGGTTTTATTCCCGCAGTATTAGTATATGATTTAATTCTTTTTAATGCTGCTTGATTTAACTCTCTACAATTAGGTTCCAAGTTATCAATTGTAGATTCAGTATTCAATGTTGCATCACCAATTTTAACAAGTCCTTTATGTACTTCATCTTCTATTGTAAACACATAAATCACTTTGTAATTAAAACACTTTTGAAATTCAATTTTCCCGTCGTTACTCATTATTATTCTCCTTCTACCATGCTTCTAAATTCTAATTTTTTATTAGCTCTCCAATCTTTAACTAAACATGGTACTTGTTCTTTATCCGATGTTTCTTCATTATCCATAAAATCAAAGATAGTAAACTGCACGTTTGCTTTAGGTCTTTCACTGTATGGTACTGTCATTGTAATTCCATCCATCTGCCAAATATTCCAAGAAATAATTTTTGTAATTGCCTGAAGTTGTGCTTCAGTTGGCTTATGTCCAAATCTCTGTTCCACATATTCTATAAATGTAAATAACAAATTACATCTTGCTATCAGCAAACTATCTCCTTGATACTCAAATCCATAAGTACTCTC
>CABRGI010000187.1 GCA_902470455.1 uncultured Parvimonas sp. | reverse complement strand
CATACTTAGCTTCTCTTTCATTCCAGCTTACTAAATTTAATTCTTTTCTCCATCCTTTTTCATTTTCGGATAAGATACCTAATTCCTCCGTAATTTCATACTTTAATTCCATATTCTCCTCCTAATTTAACATTCCATTTTTATTTGTAGGTAAAGATGCAATAAAACCGTCCATCAAACCATTTTTTATTTTTGTTAAAATCTCTATTGAATGATTTATATCAGCCTTTTTATTCTCAACTTTTTTCAATAACTTCTCCATTTTTTCAACCTTTTTTTCATCTAAAGTATCTTTACAAGATTCACCAAGAATCTTAACTTCTCTTTGTAAAAACTCTAGATTTTTTTCCAAAGTACGAATATTTTCAGAATACTCATCGATATTAAAATCTATAGGATTTTTTAACAATTTTTCTTCTTCAATTGTTTTAAATATTTTATTCATTGTTCTTTTGCTGTCATCAGCTTTAGCTTTTAAAGTCTTTTTCCAAAGTTCTTTATCCCAATTTTTACTATTTGTTTGCGGTGAAATTTCCTTTGCAATCGCCTTAAAGACATCATCACAAGTCTTATCCTCAACAGATTCAAGCTCATCAAATAGTCCAACAAAGTTTTTTACTTCATTTGAATTAAATTTTTTACTATTTTTATTTTCTGAGTCTATAATTGTATAAACTTGACTTACATCTACAAAATTATCTGCAAATTCAAGAGTTTTTAATATTTCTCCTGCTCTAAAAAGATTCATAACATCTTTTTCAAGAGCTTGTTGAATTCTTATAAGGCTTTCTATATTTTTTTTATATAAAAGTTTAAACTTTTCATCATCTTCTAAAACCAAGTCATTTCTAATTGAAATAATTTCCTCTTTTAAAAGTAATAATTCTGCTAAATTTTCTCTTAAATCATTATATTTTTCATATAAATTTTTATTAATCATACAACATCACCTTCCAAATAAGTAGAAAATTTGCCTTTATCAAAATTTAATACTAATCTCTCTTTTCTTAATCTACTCATCTTTTTTATTTTAATCTCTCTCTTAAGCGCTTCAGACTTTGTTTCAAAAATTTCAAAATAAACGAGTTTTACAGGAGTTCTCCCTCTCGTATATTTTGCACCGCAACCTGAATTATGTTTCTCATATCTGGCTCTTAAATCAGTAGTATATCCTGTATAAAAACTTCCGTCCTTACACTCCAACATATAAACAAAAGTCATCATAAAATTTCCCTTAAAACATCATTTATTACATCAAAACCGAAACCCCTATAAGCCAAGTAATTTATAATCTTTTGCTTTTTTTTGAAATTATCCTCTTCATTTGACAGTAGATTCAACTTTTTTATACCCATTTTAAGAGCATTATCAAATTCTTCATCGTATTCAAACTCATCTAAAAAGTCTTCAAAAATATTTTTTGAAACTCCTTTTTGAATTAATAAAGTTTTGATTTTATTTTTTCCATATCCATTTAGTTTTTTCTTATCTTCAATAAATATTTCACAATAGACTCTATCATTTAAATATTCCTCATTTTCTAAAATATCCAAAACTTCGTCTATAATATCTTCTGCAAAGTCATTTTCTTTAAGTTTTAATCTAACTTCATATTTTGTTTTTAATTTACCAGAAATATAATTTATTGCTCTTGACTTTGCTCTTTCAATATCTGAAAAATACTTCATTTCTAAAATTTCAGCTTCAGAAAAATCCATATCAACTGAAACCTTATACTTTTCAAAAATATTGTAATTCAAAAGAAGTTTTGTTTCATCCTCAAAAACTACTTCAAAAACTTCTTTAGATTTACTATAATTTATATTTGTAACTTGCATTATCTGAATAATCCTATAACAGTTGGTAAAATTCCAACTACCATCATCAAAGCTAATACAAGTGCAACAATTCTAGTTGCTGTTTCTCTTTTCATAAAATCACCTGCTTTTTTTAACTAACTCACATAGATATTGATTGATAAATTCGTCAATATTCCCATTTATAACTGACTCTACATTTCCTGTTTCATAACCTGTTCGATGATCTTTAACAAGTGTATAAGGCTGAAAAACATAAGATCTTATCTGTGAGCCCCAAGCTATTTGGGAATATTTACCTTGAATATCTTCTATTTTTTCTCTATTTTCTTCCTGTTTTATAATCAAAAGTTTTGCAACAAGTTGTCTCATTGCCGTATCTCTATTAAACATTTGGCTTCTTTCGGATTGGCAGGAAACAGTTACTCCGGTTGGAATATGTGTTATTCTAACTGCAGAATCCGTTTTATTGACATGTTGTCCTCCTGCTCCACCGGATCTATAAGTATCAATCCGCAAATCTTTAGGATTAATTTCGATATCTGTAATTTCTTCAATTTCCGGAAAAACATCTACACTTGCAAAACTTGTATGCCTTTTATTAGAAGAATCATAAGGAGAAATTCTAACAAGTCTATGAACTCCTTTTTCCCCTTTTAAAAATCCATAGGCATTTTCTCCATCAACTTTTAAAGTAACAGACTTAATTCCACCTTCGGTATCTGAGTTGTAATCCAAAATTGAAAATGAAAAACCCTTACTGTTAATCCATCTTGTATAAAGACGTTGTAACATTTCAGTCCAATCCTGAGCATCTGTACCACCGG
>CABRGI010000186.1 GCA_902470455.1 uncultured Parvimonas sp. | reverse complement strand
TAACAATCATTTTTATATTAATTACTTTTTATATCTTTTTAAAAGTAAAATAAATCATCATATTACAAAACTACTACTAAGGTAATTTTGATGTAATAAATACAGTTTAGTGGACTGTATTTATTATATTATAATTTCATTTTGATAATTAAATCAAGCTAATTATAATGAAATTATTGTAGTCTTGTTATTAGCACAGGACTACAATAATTATAACACAAAATTAAAATAATATAAATATTTAGTTTTTGTTTAAATTCCAATATTTTAATCTACAAATATTATATAACCCTTTTTTTATGAAAATTTTTTTAAAAATCTTGATTTTTTGTTGATTTTATGTTATACTACTTGTTGTGTTACCGCACGGGTTAGGTTTTTGAAGCATAGCACCTAATTCGGCGAGTCTTAAGAATGAGGAGGTGCACTATGTACGCAATAATTGAAACTGGTGGTAAACAATACCAAGTTGTAGAAGGACAAAGCATTTTTGTTGAAAAATTAAATGTTGAAGAAGGTTCTAAAGTATCTTTTGATAGAGTTCTTTTAGTTTCTAAGGATGGAGATATTAAAGTTGGTTCTCCTGTAGTTGAAGGAGCTAAGGTTGAAGGAACTGTTGAAAGACATGGAAGAGGAAAGAAAGTTATAATTTTCAAGTTTAAAGCTAAGAAAAATTATAGAAAGAAAAAAGGACATCGTCAACCATTTACAAAAGTTAAGATTGAAAGTATTGCATTTTAATGACTAATATTAATATTTTTAAAAAGAAAGATTTATATTGTGGATTTGAAATGGATGGGCATGCTGATTTTAGTGAAGAGAATGATATTCTCTGTGCGTCATTATCTATTCTATCTATGAATACACCGAATTCTATTGAAAAAATATGTTCTATAGATTCTAAAGATTTGAATTTAGAAGTGGAAGATGGATATTTAAAGATGATGATAGATATTGAAAAATTTGATGAAACTAAAATTAGAGATATTCAGACGATAATAAAAACTTTTGAAGTTGGCATTATATCATTGAAAGAAGTATATAATAAATATATTGAGATTTATTATAAGGAGGTGTAGAGTATGTTAAAAATTAATTTACAACTTTTTTCTAGTAAAAAAGGTTTAGGTAGTACTAAGAACGGTCGTGATAGTAGAGCTAAAAGATTAGGTACTAAAAGAGGGGATGGACAATTCGTTCTTGCAGGAAATATTTTAGTTAGACAACGTGGAACAAAAATACACCCAGGAGTAAATGTTGGTAAGGGTGGAGATGATACACTTTTTGCTAAAGTTTCTGGTGTTGTAAGATTTGAAAGAAAAGGTAGAGATAAAAAACAAGTTTCTATTTATCCAGTATAATAATGAGCTCCTTTAGAGGAGCTTATTTTTTTAAATAACAAAATATGTTAAAATATATATTAAGAAGATGGAGGTGAATTTATGGAAAGACCTTTAGTTTGTGTTGTTGGACGACCAAATGTTGGTAAGTCAACACTTTTTAATAAACTTATAAATAAAAGAATAGCTATTACTGAAGATACTCCGGGTGTTACAAGAGATAGATTATATCAAGATGCAGAATGGCAAAATAAACATTTTATACTTTGTGATACAGGAGGTTTAGAGCCTAATAGTGATGATATAATTTTACAAAAGATTAAAGCTCAAGCTGATGTTGCAATGGAAAATGCAGATGTAATTTTATTTGTAGTTGATGGAAGAAATGGTTTAATGGATGAAGATAGAGAAATTTCAAACTATTTAAGAAGAACCAAAAAGCCGGTTGTTTTAGCTGTAAATAAAGTTGATACTCATAAAATGCCTGCAGAAGTTTATGAGTTTTACGAACTTGGTTTTGAAAATTTGAATATTATTTCAGCAACTCAAGGTTTCGGACTTGGAGATTTGCTTGATGAAATTATAAAAGAATTTCCTGAAAATAAATATACAGGTGAAGAAGATGAAGTAACAAAAATTGCATTGATTGGGAAACCTAATGTAGGTAAGAGCTCTTTAATGAATAGAATTCTTGGAGAAGAAAGAATGATTGTTTCTGATATTGCTGGAACTACTAGAGATTCTATTGATTCAAGAGTTGAAATAGATGGAAAAACTTATATTTTCACTGATACTGCAGGGCTTAGAAGAAAAAAGAATATAACTGAAAATTTGGAAAGATATAGTGTTGTAAGAACTTTAAATGCAGTTGAAAGATCAGATATTGCAATTCTTTTAATTGATGCAACAGAAGGAGTTACTGAACAGGATACAAAAGTTATAGGATTTGCTAAAGAGCAAAATAAGGCTTTAATTATTGCGGTTAATAAATGGGATTTGATTGTTAAAGATAATAAGACATATAAGGCTTTTGAAGATGATATAAGAACTAAATTAAGTTTCGTTCCTTATGCTCAACTTGTTTTTATTTCAGTTAAAACAGGACAAAGAATTGATAAATTGTTTGAGGCAATCAAAATTGCAGATGAAAATTATAGTACTAGAATTTCAACAGGAATTTTAAATGATATTATAAATGATGCAGTTGTTCATAATTCACCACCTACTGATAAAGGACAAAGACTTAAAATTTTCTATGCAAGTCAAGTTTCAGTAAGACCACCGAAATTTGTAATATTTGTTAATA
>CABRGI010000185.1 GCA_902470455.1 uncultured Parvimonas sp. | reverse complement strand
TTGTAAAAATAGGTGGGGCAAGTGATGGTTCTTTGGATGAGTATTTTGAAACAGAAATAAACTATGATGTCAATGAAAGCATATCTGATGGTTCAATTATTTCAGGCAAATTCAAAAAGTTTAAAGATGAAGCTTATGTAAAAGCAAATCAAAACAAAGAATTAATAGAATCTGTATTGGATAGATACGAAATAAAGCTAAAAGTTAAAGTTATTTCTAATAATAAAGAATTTAATGCTGAAGACTTTAATTATGAAGATGTAAAAAGTAAAATAATTTCAAAAAGAAGTTACTTTGGAATTTCAGGTTTTTCAGAAAAAGGTCTTGAAAAATTAAAGACGAATAAAGATTTGGTAATTCCTAAAACTGTTATAATTAAAGAAAATGGTGCTGATGTTGAGAAGAGAATAGAAGGTATTTGTTCTAAGGCGTTTGAAAATAAAGAACTTAATTCAGTTAAGATAAATATTTCAGAAGGATACAATGAATACATAATCGATACAGGAGCTTTTCAAAAGAATAATTTAAAAGAGTTTGAAATTCCTGATGGTGTTAAATTTATAGAATCCTATGCTTTTAAGAATAATAAAATTAAAAAACTATTTATTCCACAAACTGTTGTAAAAGTTGGAAATGAAAGCTTTGCGTATAATGAGATTGAAGAGCTTAAAGTTTCAGATAGTGTTTCTCTATTTCAATTCGACTCTTTCAGTTTTGCACACAATAAAATTAAAGAGGTAGATTTGCCATTTAGTATATTTAAACTTCTTCAAAATGTATTTGTTGAAAATACCGGAAATGAAGACGGGAAAGTCATTTTATACACAAGAAATAAAAAACATTTGGAAACTTCTACTTACATCAATCCACATAGTGATTATCATAGATTTGTTTTAGTTGGTAAAGATGTTAACCGTAATAGACTTCAAAAAATACTTGAAATAGCTAAAGAGTTGGATAAATCGGACTATGAAGCTACAAGTTTTGAAAAATTAGAAAATATTTATTCAGAAGCGAAAGCTATTATGTTAAATCATAATTCAACACAAAAAGATATTGATGAAATAACAAAAAGTTTAAGTAAAGCAATCGAAAATTTGGTTCCAAATGGTGCAAATAAAAAGGCATTAATAAAAAATATTTCAAGATTAAGTAATATTAATAAAATTCTATATACAGAAGACTCATATAATAAGTTTATAGAAGAACTTGAAAAAGCAAAGCTTGTAGTAAAAGATGCTTCAGCTAAACAAGATGATATTGATAAAGCACTATTGGAGTTATTAAAAGCGGAAGGAAAACTTGTTTTAAGTGAAGAAGCAAAATATAATAAGAATGATTTTATTTTTGAAGGAACTAAGATAGTTGGTTTTTCAGAGCTTGGTAAGGAAAAATCAGAATACAATAAAAATTTAGTTATTCCTAATCAAAACAAAAATGGAGAGGCTATAACGGAAATTGGCGACAATGCTTTTGAATATACAGGAGAGTATGAATATACAACAGATACCGGAGAATCTTTAAATGGTCTTTTAAGTGTTGAAATTCCAAAAACACTAAAGAAAATAGGTAAAAGTGCTTTTCAAAAGAATAAGTTAAAGGAAGTTCTATTACCTGAAGGATTGGAAGAAATAGGAACTCTTGCATTTAATGGTAATGAATTGATAAGCATTGAAATTCCGGATTCAGTTGTTAAAATGGGAGAGGGAACTTTTTCATTAAATAATATTTCTTATGCAAAACTTTCAAAAAATATGAAAACTGTACCAAATGGTATTTTTTCAAGGAATCTTAATTTGAAAAACATAGATATTCCTGATGGTGTAGAAACAATAGGGCAATCTGCCTTTTCCGGTTGTCCGTTGGAAAGCATAAATATTCCAAACACCGTAAAAACAATAGGAAGATATGCCTTTTTATCACATAGAATTACAACTCTTGAAATACTATTGAAGATCAAGCTTTTGCTTCAAACAAAAAATTCAGATATTTGAAAAATTTGATACTAAATGAGGGACTAAAAACAATAGGAAAAGATGCTTTTAAAAGTGGACTTATTGAAGAAGTAGTTATTCCTTCAAGTTTAACAAGTTTAGATAAAAATGCTTTTAATGATAATATGGATAGTGAAAAAAATGTTATTAAAGTTAAAGTTTACACTTACAATAAAGAACATCTTAAATTTGAAACAAGTAAATTTCATGAAATTATATTAAAAGAGGTAAATCTTGAAAATTTAAAAACGGAAATAGAAAAAGCAAAAACTGTTAAGAATACTGATAAATATATTTATTCAGAGGAAAATTTAAAATCAGATTTTGATAAGATTCTTAAAGATTGTGAAGAGGCTTTAAATAATCCTAGAAGTCAAAAAAATATTGACAATTTAACAAAAATTTTAAGTGAAAGTTTGTCAAAATTAAATGGAGTTAAACCGTCTAATCCTGAAGAAAAACCTGAAGATGAATTTATTACAACATTAACTGATCCAAAAACTAATATTTCAGTTTTAGGGAAAAAATTATCAGATTTGAAACTTGTTGTTAAAAAAATTAACAGTAGGGATATAGTGGGATTTAATGGTAAAGAAACTTTAGTCTTTGATATTTACTTTGTAGATAAGAAAACCAATAAAAAAGTTGAAATAAAAGATGGAGATTATACAATTTCAATTCCTAAAGAAAAAGGAAAAACA
>CABRGI010000184.1 GCA_902470455.1 uncultured Parvimonas sp. | reverse complement strand
TTGTATGTTAGTATAAACGACAAGGATAATTTATTTTAAAAGGAGGACATTTTGAAAGATATATTTGCAATAAATTGCGGAAAATTCATTTATTATTTAGGTAAAAAATTTACTACATGTAGTTCTTTGCCTGGAAAAATTGCTTTGAATATAGAAAAAAATTTAGTAAAAAATATAAAAAAAGAAAATAATACAATTATTTTTATAACCGGAACCAACGGAAAGACATCAACAACATTTTATAGTTATCATACTGTAAAAGATTTACATAATGATGTTGTTGCCAATCTTTCCGGTTCAAATATGATTCAGGGTGTCTTAACAGAAATATTAAAGAAAACTGAAAAAAAGAATTTTAGTAATAAACTTTGTGTGTTTGAAGTTGATGAGTTAACACTTCCTCTTCTTATAAAAAATGGCTTAATTCCTAATTATGTCGTAATTACGAATTTGTTTGATGACCAAGTTGATAGATACGGTTCAAAAGAGATTTTAGCAAAAACTTTGAGAGAAAATTTAGAAAAAACAGATGCGAAATTAATTGTAAACTTTGAGGACCCTACACTTAGAATTATAACTGACGGAATAAAAAATGAGGTAATATACTTTGGTGTTCAAGGAAAAGAAAAGGAAGTAGAAAAAGATAATCTAATTTTTAAATACTTGAATTATAGTTCTGTTGGATTTTTCAAGACTAAAGATGACGATAGTTTTGTTGATTTAAAGAGTTATACATTAAGGGAATGTGAAGATAAAACATATTTTGAAATTTTATCGAAAGAAAAAATTTTTAAATTTGAAATAAAAAACAGAGAGAAATTCGACAGTATTTCTAATAGATATAATTATGTTGCCTCTTTTTCTCTATTTATGACTTTAATTAGAGATGGTATTGTGAAATGTGAAAATCCTGAAGAAAAAATTTTAAACGCTATAAATCTTGAAGTTAAAAATGGTAGAATGGAAGACTTTAAGTTTCATGGTAAATCTACAAAGTTAAATTTAGTTAAAAACAAGGTAAGTTTGGAACTTTCTTTAATGGAATATGCAAAAGAAACTGAGAAATTTGATTTGGTTTTAGCTTTGGGAAATACTCCTGCTGACGGAAAAGATATGAATTGGATTGCTAAAGTTGATTTTAAAAATTTTGTAGAGAATTCGCTAGTTGATATGATTTTTATAACAGGAAATGCTTTTGAAATTGTAAAAGAAAAATTAGAAAAGTATTTAGAAAATAACAATTTGTACGAAAAATTTATTTTTGTTTCAAAAGATGAATTTAAAGAAAAATTGAGTAAAAAAACTATGTTTTTAGCAGGGTTTTCAGAGCTTAATGATATGAGGAGTTTTTTAAAAAATAAAAATAATTAGTAGGTCTTTGATGAAAATTTTAAAAATTCATAAATTTTTTCTTTGTATATTATGCGTTTTTGATATGTTATTAACGTTAGCTTGTAGTTGGAAAAGTGCAAATACTAAAATTTATACTATGAAAAAGGATGTTGGAAAATCGAAGTTGTTTTAGGCTATAAAGAAAATGAAAAAATTATTAACATTGGGTGTTCTTTCTAAGGGAGTACCTGCTCCGAATTTCGAAGAATTATATAAAAATTTAGATAAAATTAAAGATTTATATAAAATTCAAATGATGTTAAGAGTTGGAGGACTTGCTGAAAAAAGTAGTATTTTAAGGGCGTTTTCGCCCTTTTGTTATATAAAGAAAGGTTGTAATAATATGGATATTCAAAAAATTTTAGAACAAAGACATTCTGTGAGGAAATATACAAATAAGGAAATAGATAAAGAATTTGTTGACGAATTAAATAGAGATATTGAGCAGTACAATAAAATTGGAGGTTTGCATATACAATTTATTACAAATGAACCTAATGCTTTTGGTAAAAGTTTTCTAGCAGATTTTGGTAAGTTTAAAAATGTTAATAACTATATTGTAATGATAGGAAGAAAATGTGATAATTTAGATGAAAAAATTGGATATTTTGGTGAAAAATTAGTTATAAAAGCACAAAGTTTAGGACTTAATACCTGTTGGGTAGGAGGGACATATAGCAAGAAGAATACTGAATATGATATAGAAGAGGATGAAAAACTTGTCTGTATTATAGCTATAGGATATGGAGAAACAAATGGAAAGACAAGAAAACTTAAAAGTATTTCTTCAGTTGCAAGTAGTGATGTAGAAATGCCTGACTGGTTTTTAAATGGAGTAAGATTTGCTCTACTTGCGCCAACAGCCTTAAATCAACAAAGGTATAAAATTACTTTAAAAGACAATAAGGTGGAAATAGTTTCAAAAATGGGATTTTACACAAAGGTTGACTTAGGAATAATAAAATACCATTTTGAGCTTGGAGCAGGTAAAGAACATTATGTTTTTAAGTTTTAGGAGGCAATATGATAGATATAGACATTTTTTTGATTTTAAATTGTTTAATTTATATTCACACTTTTGAAAAGGATGATGCACAAGATAGATTTGTAGGTAAAAGCATTTACGACATTTCTGATTTTATTAAGACTAAAAAAAATTCTTTAGGATTATATCCAGGAGAAATAAATGGGGAGGAATTTTCAAATATTATAGCTACGATAGAATGTAATAAAAAAGTATATGAAAAAATAAAAATTGTAGATATTGAGAATTCTTTTTTTGGAAATATTTCTGGAAGCGATATA
>CABRGI010000183.1 GCA_902470455.1 uncultured Parvimonas sp. | reverse complement strand
AAAGAATCATCTATAGTTTTAGGAATGAAGTATTTAGACAAAGGAAATGCAGATGGTTTAATTTCTTTTGGGAGTACAGGAGCTGTTCTCGTATCCGGTCTTCTTATAGCAAAAAGAATGGAAAATGTAGAAAGACCAGCTTTAACAATAACATTGCCAACAAATAAAGATAAAATGATTTTATTAGATTTAGGTGCTAATATTGAATGTACTGTTGAAATTTTAAAACAATTTGCAATTATGGGAAATATTTACGCCAAAGAAACTTTAAATAAAGAAAATCCAAGTGTTGCTTTATTAAATATTGGAAGTGAAAATGGTAAAGGAACTAAAATTTTAAAGGAAACATATTCAATTTTAGAGAGTGAAGATATGAATTTTGTTGGAAATATTGAGTCAAGAGATATTTTTAATGGGGATGTTGATGTAGTGGTATGTGACGGATTTCACGGAAATATATTACTCAAAACTATTGAGGGATCTGTCAAATTCATATTGGATAATATGAAGAAAACTTTGATGTCTTCAACAATTGGAAAAATTGGAGGACTTTTAATAAAGTCTCCAATGAAGAAACTAAAAAAGACTTTAGATTATAAAGAATACGGAGCATGTCCTATGTTGGGATTAAAAAGAGTTGTATTTAAAGGTCATGGAAGTAGTGATGAGAAAGCTGTTGTTTCAGGTATTGTTTCGATGGTTGATTATATAAGAAAAGACATAAATTCAAAAATTGAAAAAGAAATTGAGAGAGGAGAAAAGTAATGGTTTTTGAAAAAGTTAAAGAATTTTTACAAAATTCATTTAAAGGAAAAGAGATAAATTTAGATACTAAATTTAGAGAAGATTTACAAGCTGATTCTATAAAAGTTTTAAGTGTTATTATGGACATTGAAGATGAATATAACCTAGAATTAGATGAAGAAACTATTCGTTCAATTGTAACAGTTAGAGATTTAGTAGAATATATAGAAAAAAATATCTAAGAGGCAATTCAATGATTACAAATGAAAGAAAAAAATTATTGGATGAGTTAATGGGAATACTAGGATATCAATTTAAGGATTTAGAATTATTGAATTTAGCATTTGTTCATAGATCATATATAAATGAATACAAGGATTTTAAATTATCTAATGAAAGACTTGAATTTTTAGGAGATGTTGTTCTTGGTTTTATAGTTAGTGTTGAACTATATGAGCAATTTCCTAATTCTGATGAAGGATATTTGACTAAAATTAGAAGTAAAGTTGTATGTGAAGAATCTTTTTCTAATGCTGCAAGAACTTTTAATCTAGGAAAATATCTTTTATTAGGGAAAGGAGAAGACAATTTTGGAGGTCGAGATAGGAATAGTATTTTAGCAGATACTTTTGAAGCTCTTTTTGGTGCTTTATATCTTGATGGTGGGTTGGAAGTAGTTACAGATATAGCTAATAAATTCTTCTTTGATACTGTTGTTTATGGAATAAATAAAAATATTTTTATAAAAGACTATAAAAGTTATTTACAAGAATATTTTCACAAAGGTTCTTCAACTAAAATTACGTACACACTAGTTTCAGAAAGGGGTCCAGACCACGACAAAGAGTTTGATATGTGTGTTAATATTGATGAAGTTATTATGGGATATGGAACGGGTAAAAATAAAAAACAGGCTGAACAACAAGCAGCAAGAGATGCTCTTATAAAGTCAGGAGCAATAAGTGAATAAATGTAATATAATTCCTATTTTTGTTCCACATATGGGATGTCCACATGATTGTATCTTTTGTAATCAGAGAAAAATTACTAATTTTGTAGATGTTCTTGATGAAATTGATATGCGCAGAAATATCGAAAAATATCTTTCGTATTTTAAAAACAAATCAATTCCTATTGAAATTGCTTTTTATGGAGGTAGTTTTACAGGATTAGATAAAAATTTAATGATAGCTTATCTTAATATAGCCAAAGATTATATAAATAAAGGTTTAATTAAATCTATAAGATTATCAACTAGGCCTGATTATATAAGTAGAGAAATTTTGGATATATTAAAAAAATATGAAGTTGGAACTATAGAATTAGGTGTTCAATCTATGACCAAAACAACATTAGACTTAAATAACAGAGGACATAATGTAGAATGTGTATATGAATCATCTTTGCTTATAAAAGAATATGATATTAAATTAGGTCTACAAATGATGGTCGGACTGTATGGAGACACTTTTCAAACTACATTGAATACAGCTTTTGAGTTATGTAAAATTAAACCAGATTTTGTTAGAGTATATCCTACACTTACTATAAGAGATACAGAATTGGAAAGACTTTATTATTTTAAAAAATATATACCAATGAGTCTTGAAGATTCTATTTATTTGTGTAAGTATATTTATATATTATTCGAATATTATCATATACCTATAATTAGATTAGGGTTACAAAGTAGTGATAATATTTCAGAAGATGGAGATGTAGTTGCAGGACCTTACCATCCATCCTTTAGAGAACTTGTTGAAAGTTCTATTTATAGGGAATTTATAGAATATTATATGAGTATTTTTGATATTAAAGATAATTTTATCATTGAATGTAATAAAACTGAAGTTTCAAAAATAATAGGAAACAAAAAATTAAATTTATATTATTTTAAAGAAAAATTTGATATCAATATAAAGATAAAAACTCATATTTTAGATAAAAATATTTTGAAATTAGATGAAAATAT
>CABRGI010000182.1 GCA_902470455.1 uncultured Parvimonas sp. | reverse complement strand
GAATATGAAAAAATATATAACAAATCCTTTTTAAAAGATTTTGAAACTTCAAAAGAATATCTTGAAAGAATGAAAAGTTATCTTTTGACAAAGCAAGAAGAGTGTCCGTTAGATGTTGATGTAGTTTGTACTCTTGCTTCTGTTGAGTTGGAACTTAGAGATGAGAATTTTGATTATATTGAGTTTCTAGAGAAATTTTTAAATGAGTTTGAAAATTCTTTAAGTGATAATGATAAAGCCAGAATTTATACAAATCTTGCTTTTTGGGAGGATTTTTCTAAGGATAGTTTAATGTATTTTAATAAAGCTAAAGAATTAAATTCGCCATTTGTGGAAACTTATACGGGTCTTGGTCTGTATTATTTTAGCGAGTATGAATATTCTAAAGATGAAAAGAATTTAATAGTAAGTCATAATTATTTCAAAACAGCAAGAGAAATGGAACAAAGTTATGTAACTGCTTTCAATTTTGCTGTATCTTTATTTGAGCTTAAGGAATATGAAAAATCAAAGGAAATATTCTTAGACTTACTTGAAATTTATCCTGATAGAATGTGTCTGTTACTGTGTTTAGCTTATTGTGAAGTGTATCTTGGTAATAAAGATGAATCAATGTCTTATGTAGAGAAAGCAAAACCCGGTCAAGATGTTAATTATGATTTTAATACAGATGATATTTCAGAAGATCAAATTATTGATGTCTATTATGCTCTTGAAGAGTATGACATATTTTTAAATCTTTGTGGAGATTGTGTTGAGTACTATTATATCGCAGAATGGGAAGAATATTTTTATGTTCTATGGTTAAAAAATCAAAAGGAAAGATTTTTTGCTCTTGAGGAAAAGAATAGAAAGTATTTTGAAGAAGCTATAAGTGAAGCTATAGCTGATGAAGATTATGAGAGTGAAAAAGAGAAACAAGAAACTATTGCTAGTTGGGAAGAGGATAAAAGAAAATTTGAGGAAATGATTTTTAGTATAAAGAGTGGAGCTTCAAGACCTGAGATAAAATTAAAGCTATATCCTGAGTATTCTTGTTTTATGGTTGATTGTGTTAGACATAAATTTAAGTAAAAAGTAGTAATAATTAAATATGGTTACATTTAAAGATTATAACAGTTTAAGGAGTATTATGGAATTAATTAGATATTTGAATGCATATTTTGCTTTTAGTTTTTTAGGTTGGGTATGGGAAAGTATTTATTGTACAATTGATGCAAGAAAATGGCAAAATCGTGGTTTTTTGTATGGACCATTATGTCCTATTTACGGTTTTGGTTCAATTATAGGATTGATTTTTTTTGATCTTATTTCAATTGGTAAGATTTCTCATCTTTCATGGTGGCAAATATTTATTATGGGATTTTTTGCTAGTATGATATTAGAATATCCAACATCTTATGTGCTTGAAAAATTATTTCATGCTAGATGGTGGGATTATAGTGATATGCCACTTAATATAAATGGAAGAACTTGTGCGATTACTTCTGTTGGTTTTGGTATTGGAGCAATTGTTATAATGGAATTTTTTATTCCACTTTTTGAAAAAATTTATGTGACAATTCCTAATAATTTTGCAATAGCTATTGCTGTTGTTTTGCTAGCAATTCATTCTTCCGATTTTACTCTTACAGTTTCCAGATTGACTAATTTCCAAAGAAATATTGCTGAACTGGAAGAAGAGTTCCAAGATAAAATGACTTTGACTGTAGATAAAATTTTTGAAAGACATAGCAGATTGTATGGCAAGACATTAAGCAGAATTGCTTCTTTTAGGATGGGTGAATCTCGTAATATGATTGCAGATAAATTAGTAAAAATAAGACGTGATTTAAAAAAGAGAAAATAATTTTTTAAAAAAGACTTATTAAAGTTATATACTTTAAAATAATTATAACTTTGATTAGGTCTTTTTTTATTGAGAAACAACAAGATTCTCGGGAATCCTCCCGATGATAAGCATAAAAAAGTTGTAGTTATTATTTGTTGAAAATTTAATCGCCTAATCTGTTAACAATCGCCTAAAAATATGATATAATTAGGCGTAAAGGATAGGAGGTAGAAAATGAGAATTTTTAATTATAAAATTATTGATGAAATTTTGTGGGATAGCGAAATAATTAATCTTTTATCAAAAATTCATGAACATAAGGGAAAACAAGAAATTTTCTTAAGACGTAAACCTTCAATTTTAAATAAGTTAGTTGAAATTGCAAAAATTCAAAGTGTAGAGGATTCTAATAAAATTGAAGGGATTGTTACTACATCAGTTAGATTAAAAGACTTGTTAAATCAAAAAACTACTCCTAGAAATAGAGATGAAGAAGAAATCCTTGGTTATAGGGATGTATTGAACACCATACATGAAAGTTATGAGCATATTCCTATCAATAGTAGTTGTATTTTACAATTACATAGAGATTTATATAAATATAGTGAAAAAAGTATAGGTGGTCGATATAAAAATACACAAAATTCAATTATTGAAAAAGATTCTAAAGGGAATATTCTTGAAAGATTTAAACCTTTATCTCCTTATGAAACACCAATTGCTATTGAGAAAATTTGTCAGGAACTAAATATAGCTTTTGATAGAAAACAAATTGACTCTTTACTTGTGATTCCAATTTTTATACATGATTTTCTTTGTATTCATCCGTTCAGTGATGGAAATGGACGAATGAGTAGATTGCTAACGACTCTTTTATTATACAAACAAGGTTATGTAATAGGAAAATATATAAG
>CABRGI010000181.1 GCA_902470455.1 uncultured Parvimonas sp. | reverse complement strand
TAAAAAAAATACTGTTGTAAGTACATCAGTATAAAAATTTTTTTAAACAGCAGCTACTGCTTCAATTTCAATTAAAGCATCTTTTGGTAATTTAGCAACTTGAACCAAAGCTCTTGCTGGTTTATGATCACCAAAGAATTCTGCATAAACTCCGTTAATTGCTTCAAAGTCATTCATATCTTTTACAAAAACATTAACTTTTGCAATACTTTCTAAACATCCACCACCTGCTTTAATAATTTCTAAAACATTTGTTAAACTTGCAAGTGTTGCAGCTTTTATTTCAGTTTGTAATTCTCCATTAGCAATTGGTAATTGTCCAGAAACAAATATTAAATTACCAACTTTTCCAGCTTGTGAATAAGGTCCAATTGCAGCTGGTGCCTTATCAGTTTTTAAAAATTCTACGCTCATTTTTTACCTCCTAAATCTATGCCCACAATCTCTCGAGATTGTAATAGCTTCTATAATCTTTTGTCATAATATGAACTATAATATCTCCACAGTCCAATAAAATCCAATTTCCATCTTTATATCCTTCTGTATTAAGATAATCCATATTATTCTCTTTTAATTGGTACTCAATTTCATCACAAATCGCTTGATTATGATTAACTACACTTCCTGTTGCAATAACAAAATATTCAGCAATTGAGGACTTTCCTCTTAAATCAATGCTTACAACATCCTCTGCAATCTTATCATCTAATGCTTTCAAAATAATATCAAGTTTTTCCATACAATCACCTCATATTTACTAAATAATCTCTTGCTTTAACAGACAAAGGATGAATTTTTTGAGAATTTTTTTCTAAATACTCAAAACTATCATTTAAAAACTTAATTATCGCTTTATCAATATCATAATCTGCAATTTTTCTAAGTTCCTCTACTGTATCATACTCTCTATTAGGTTCAATTTTGTCAGATATAAATAAAATCTTTTCAATTAAAGACATATTTTCTCTTGCCGTTGTATGATAACGAACTGCTGAAATTATTTCATTATCAGAAATACCATACAAATTTTTACAAACAGCTGCACCTATTGGAGCATGTTGAATTTTCGGATTATTTTTTTCTTCAATATCCAATATTATATCAGAATTTACTTTTTTATTCAACATATAATATTCTTCCAAATTTTTTGCACAATCGTGCACAAGTCCGGATAAATAAGACTTATGTTCATCAACATTATATATTTTAGCAAGTCTTTTACAATATTCTGCAACCCTTAAAGAATGTTCATACCTGCTTATCGAAAGTTTTTCTTTTAAATCCTTTTCTATCCTTTTTATATCAAAGTAATTAAGTTCTTCATAAATATATTTACTTACTTTTTCAGGAACTAAATATCTTATAGATTTTTTTTCTTTCATTCTATTTCTAATATCACTTGAAGAAATTGAAATAATTGTATTTTTAATAATATTAATATCATATTTTTCTATTATTTCTTTACTATTTTCTTTAATATAATTTATATTATGATTTCTTAAAAAGACTATAATTGACGTAATTCCCAAAAATTTTTCATATTCATTCCAAGACTTTATACTTAAAAATTCATCATCTCCCATAATAAAATAAAATTTATCTTCACCATTATAAAAATTATCTCGAATTGTATTATATGAGTAATGAATTTTTGCTGAATCACTTTCTACAAGAGAAATTTCAAAATTTTCATTATCTTCTATAGCTAATTTTAACATTTCAACTCTTTTATCAAAAGAAAATTTCTCAACAGCTCTATGTGGCGGATTTGAATTCGGAAGAAAAATAATTTTATCTAGTCCCATTTCCAACAAACAGTCCTCGGCAATTTGTAAATGTCCATTATGAATAGGTGAGAAACTTCCACCTAAAATTCCAATTTTTTTCATTTTATGGTAACTCTATTCTATTTTCATCTTTTCTTTTTCTTCTATAGATAACGAATTTATTTCCAATATGTTGAACAAATTCTGCTCTAGTTTTTTGTAAAACTAGGTCAACTATTTCTTTATTGTCATCTAAATTATTATTTAAAATTTTAATTTTTATAAGTTCTCTTTTCTCTAAAGCTAAATCTAATTGTCTTATAGTTTCATCGTTTACACCATATTTTCCAATATTCATAACAGGTTCCATATTATGAGCTAAAGACTTTAAAAAAGCTCTTTGTTTTGGGTTTATCATATTATCTCCTTATTATTCAAAAAATTCAAATTCCATTTCTCCTATAACAATTGTTTGTCCTTCTTCTACTCCTCTTTGTTTTAAATCTTCAATTACACCCTTATCAGTTAAAACTTTTTGGAAATATTTTAATGAGTCATAATCTTCAAAATTAGTTATATAAACTAAATAGTCAATAAGAGGTCCTTCAACATAGAATGTTCCATCTTCACTATAAATTTCATATGCATCTTTTTCAACTTCTTCTATATATTCATATTCTTCATCAAAAGTTTCATAATCTATTTCAATTTTTGATAATTCTTCAAATATTTTATATTTTAATTCCTTTACTCCCTTTTGAGTCACTGCTGAAATTTCTAATACAGTTCTATCTTTGAAGTATTCTTTTACTCTTTTTAAATTTTCATCAGAAGTTAATAAATCTATTTTATTAGCAACAATTATTTCTTTCTTATTTTTAATATTTTCATTGTAAAGCTCTAATTCTTTATAAATTGTATTGTAATCTTCTATCGGATATCTTCCTTCTATTCCTGAAACATCTAAGACATGAACTAAAAGTCTAGTTCTTTCGACATGTTTTAAAAATTCAAA
>CABRGI010000180.1 GCA_902470455.1 uncultured Parvimonas sp. | reverse complement strand
TGGTGCAGGGATATCTTTTGCGATGATATTCTTTGCTTATAAATATATTTATAGTAGCTTTGCTTGGGGAGTAAATAATTTATTTTCTAATTATCTTTTACCTGTTAATGTTTTTGGGTTTTATGTTGCTGTAGCATATTTTGGAATAGGTATAGGAATTGGAATTTTAGCATCAATATTTTCAAGTAGAAAGTATATGAAAGTTTAGGAGATTTTGTATGAAAAAGAGAAGATTTATAGCGTTAATACTTTTGTTTTCAATGTTAGGTTCTGGGATGATTTCTCACGCTGATAAAGTAGATGATTTAAAGAAAGAAAAACAAAATCAAGAACAAAATTTAGAAAGCAAGAAAAAATCAATTAAAGATATGACAACTGAAAAAGATTCAGCTTTCAAGGAAATTGTTGAAAAGCAAAAGCTTATCGATCAGTTAGATAAAGATCTTACTGATTTAGAAGACTTAATTACTAAGCTATCTGAAGAAATTCAAGCTTCAAAAGAAAAGATAACAATTCTAGAAGAGAGAATTTATGAAAAACAAGAACTTTTTAAGAAGAGAGTTCGTGTAATGTATGGAAATAAAGATTTGAATTCTATTGAAGTACTATTCTCTGCATCAGATATAAGAGATTTTATTTCAAGATATTTTATGATGCAATCTATTGCAGATTATGATAAAAAATTAATTACAAGTTTAAAAAATGATAAGCTTGCTTTAGTGAAGGAAAAAGAACAACTTGAAGCAAGAAAAGAAGAAAAAGTAGTTAAGAAAAAAGAAATGGAAATAAAATATCAAGCATATACTGAAGAAGTTGAAAAAAATAAACAACGTATTGCAAAATTGGAAGAAAGTATAGAATTTACTAAATCTGAGGTTGATAAATTACAAAGTAAAGTTAAGAATTTAGATGCGAATATAAGTTTTGAAGAAAAAGTAAAAGCAGATATTTTAAGAGGAATGAATGAAAGAAGAATTCAAAGAAATCTTGAAGATGGTAAAATAGATGCTCGTCCTTCAAATGGAGAAATGATGTGGCCACTTAAAAATCATTATGATATTTCAAGTCCTTTTGGATGGAGAAATGCGCCAATAGGAAGTGGTGGAGAAAGACATAGAGGAATTGATATTCCTGCTCCTACAGGAACTCCTGTATATTCTGCAACAGATGGGGTTGTTATTTCTTCAGGTTGGAATGGAAGTTATGGTAATGCTGTTATGATAAAATATACTGATAATATTGTTATTGTCTATGGACATAATTCTAGTTTAGTTGTTTCAGCAGGACAAAGAGTGAGTAAAGGACAAGTTATTTCTTTAGTAGGTTCTACAGGAAACTCAACAGGACCACATTTACATTTTGAAGTAAGATATAATGGCTATCCGGTTGATCCTCTTAAATATTTGAATCACTAGGAGTAATAATTTATGATAAAAAATAAAAAAATTACGATTTTTTTAGTCTTGATGATATTTATAAGTTCATTTATATCATACAAGGCAGGAAAAAATTCTTCTGTTGTATCAATACCGAGTACAAACAATGGAGAATCTATAGATTATGGAACTTTTAAACCTTTTGTAGATGCAATAAAAGAAAAATATTATTTCGATATTGACTATGAGAAGATGAATACGGAAATAAAGAAGGCGATATTCTCCTCTTTAGGGGATCCTTACACTCAGTATATGACTGAAAAAGACATGAAAGAACTTCAAAAGACTAGTACTGGGAAATTTATTGGTATAGGTGTTCAGGTTAGCGTTAATGATAAAGGAGAAGTAGTAGTTGTTGCTCCGATAAAAGGTGGACCTAGTCAAAAGGCTGGAATTCAATCAGAAGATATTATCGTAAAAGTTAATGATGAAGAACTAAGTAAAAATGATTTAGAATCAGCTGTTAAACTTATGAGAGGCGATGAACAAATTGGTTCAGAGGTTAAAGTTACAGTTAAGAGAATCGTAGATTCTGAAGAAAAGATTATAGATTTCACTATAAAAAGAGAAGAAATAACTACTGAATCTGTAATTTCAAAACTTTTAGATAATGGGATGTTATATGTTCAAATTACTAATTTTGCTGAAAAAACAGGAGCGGATTTTGAAAAAGCTATAGACGAAGGTCTAAATAAAGGAGCAAAATCTTTAATAATTGACCTTAGAAATAATCCGGGAGGATTGTTAACAGCGGTTAAACAAGTTGCAGATAAACTTTTACCTGACTCTACAATTATGAAAATAGTAGATAGCAAAGGAAAAGAAACTGTTGAAAAGGCAAGTGGAAAAGGAATTGATATTCCTATAGTAGTTTTGATTAATAAAGGATCAGCTTCTGCATCTGAAGTATTAAGTGTTGCACTTCATGACAATAAGAAAGCTACTTTGGTTGGAGAAAAATCTTTTGGAAAAGGAATTATTCAATCAATTTTTCCTATAAGTAATGGGGGAAAGACAGAAGGAATAAAAATGACTATTGCTGAATATTTTGGACCGAATGGAACAAAAATTCATAAAGTTGGTTTAGAACCGGATTATAAAGTAGAACAAAAAAATAATTCTAAAATTGGAATAGAACATTTAGATACAGATTCACAATTAAAAAAGGCAATAGAATTGTTGAAATAAAGAGGAAAAATGAAGACTATTAAAGTTTATCAAAGTGAATACAATAAAAAAATTCCTTTAGAGTATATTGGAAGAGTAAAATATGTTGGAAAAACTTTTGGTGTTGATAGTTTAACTAATGATAAAATATATAATGTAGTTTATGATAAAAATAGGACT
>CABRGI010000179.1 GCA_902470455.1 uncultured Parvimonas sp. | reverse complement strand
CAAATTTAGCTTTTTTGATAAGTTCATCCATACAAATTTCTAAATCTTCTCTAATTTTACCTAAATCCATAACGACCTCCTAAAAAGTACTAATCTTTTTAACAGTTTTTAAAAGCAAGATAAATCCTGTTACAGCAGAAATAAAATCAACTATCGGATAACTTATCCATGCTCCTAAAACACCAAATCTACCTACCATAATTATAACTATCGGAATATATAGAAGTGTTTCTCTATAAATTGATAAGAAAAAATTGTATTTTTCCTTGCCGACTGATTGAAAAAAGTATATACAAATGTAATAAAAACTTAAAATTGGAAAAACTAGAATTACATATTTAAAACTATCTGCAGCCATTTGTAAAAGTCTTTCGTCTTTTAAAAACAGACCTATAATAAGTTTAACCTTATAATTCATAAATATCCATATAAGAGTAGATAGTGAAAATACAAAAATAAATCCTGTTTTTAAAATTTTCTTGATTTTAACAAAATTTTTCGCTCCATAGTTAAATGAAATAAGTGGTTGAATTGAACTACTTACTCCTATCATTGCAACAAACATAAACATAGAAACTTTTGTTATTACTCCTACCAAAATAATTGCATCATTACCACCAACGGGTAAAAGTAAATGATTAAGGACACTAATTAAAATAGCATCTGAAAATTCTATTATGAACGAAGAAAAACCTATTGCTAAAATATTAAATGAAATTTTCGAGTCAAGTCTTGGAATTAAAGAAAAATTATTTTCTTTCTGTAATTTTTTTACAAAAACAAGTGAAAATAAAAAAGATACAAATTGGCTCGAAATAGTAGCAATTGCAGCTCCTTCAACAGCCATATTAAAGTTTTTAATCAAAATATAATCGACAATTATATTTATTAAAGCTCCAATACTTGAAGCAATTAACATAACTTTCATATTTCCATAAGCTATATTCATATAACCGAAAACCGTTGTAAAAGCTAAAAATATACTACCAAACATAACTATCCGTAAATATTTGATAGAATATATCAGTATATCGTTTCTAGCTCCTAAAAACATGCAAATATCCTCAACAAATAGAATTGATATAATTGTAACTACAAATATTATAAGTAAAGTTAGTCCATTTACAGCTGTTGTATATTTTGTTATATCTTTATTTCTTTTTTCCCCAAGTCTTCTGGAAATTAAATTTGAAACTCCGATTCCAAGACAAACAGAAATTGCAATAACAAGTCTTTGTAGAGGAAAAACTACACTTAAAGCTCCGATTGAATCAGCTCCGACATATCTACCAACGAAAAATGTATCAACCATATTATATAATTCCGCAATAAGAATACTCAAAATTCCCGGTATTGCAAAATGTAATATTGCCTTAACTATATTATTTTCGTAGTAAATACTTTTCGTATCCATTTTTTAAACCTCTTTAATCCTCATATCCATTTGGATTATTTACTTGCCATCTCCAACTGTCTTCACACATTTCTCTTATTCCATATTTAGCTTCCCAGCCAAGCTCTTCTTTTGCCTTAGTAGAATCAGCATAACATTCTGCAATATCTCCGCTTCTTCTTGGAGTAACTAAATATTTTATCTTTTTACCTGTAACTTCTTCAAAATTTTTAATCATATCAAGAACACTATAACCTTCGCCTGTTCCAAGATTATAAATTCTAACAGCCTTACTATCTTCAAACTTTTTAATTGCCTTTATATGACCTAATGCTAAATCTAAAACATGAATATAATCCCTTACACCTGTTCCATCTTTTGTTTCATAGTCATCTCCAAAGACTCTAACATAATCCAATTTACCAACTGCTACTTGAGTTATATATGGAACTAAATTATTTGGAATTCCATTCGGATTTTCCCCTATTCTACCACTCTTATGAGCTCCAATCGGATTAAAATATCTAAGAAGAATAACATTCCATTCATTATCAGAAATATATAAATCTGTAAAAATTTCTTCTAAAAATAATTTTGTTCTTCCATAAGGATTAGTTACAGAAAGTGAAAAATCTTCTTTTATAGGAACTGATTTTGGCTTCCCATAAACTGTTGCAGAAGAACTGAAAATTATATTTTTTACATTAAATTCTCTCATAACTTCTATAAGTTTTATACTTCCATTAATATTATTATCATAATATTCTATAGGTTTTTCAACAGATTCTCCAACAGCCTTAAGTCCTGCAAAGTGAATTACTCCATAAATATCATTTTCCGAAAAAATCTTTCTAAGTATTTCTTTGTCTCTAATATCACCTTTGTAAAATTTGAATTTTTTACCACTAAGCTCTTCTATTATCTTTAAAACTTTTTCACTGGAATTGTAAAAATTATCAATTATTACAACTTCATATCCTTCATTTAAAAGTTCTATACAAGTATGAGAGCCTATATATCCAGCCCCTCCGGTAACTAAAATTTGTTTCATATTTATCTCCTATTTTATATTCTTAATTAATTCTCTACATCTAATTTCATCTTTTTTTAATTGTTCTATGAGTTCTTTAACAGAATTAAATTTTATATTATCTCTTAATCTTTCTAAAAAGCAAAGTTCAATATTTTTCCCATAAATATCTTCATCAAAATCAAATATATGAGATTCTATCGTACATTTTTTATTATCAAAAGTCGGATTAAATCCGACACTTGAAAAACTAAAATATTCCTTTTCATCTACTATAGTTTTAGTAAAATATACTCCTTCTTTTACCATAACATAATTAAAAGAAATCTCCAAATTTGCAGTAGGATAACCAAGATTTCTCCCTCTT
>CABRGI010000178.1 GCA_902470455.1 uncultured Parvimonas sp. | reverse complement strand
GGAAGTTTAACTTTATTCATCTGAGAAGTAATTGCGGCAACTATAATTGTTGGACTATATTTATTTCCAACATCATTTTGAACAACTAGGACAGGTCTTACTCCACCTTGTTCAGAGCCTACAACGGGACTTAAATCAGCATAAAAAATATCTCCTCTTTTTACTTTCATATGTAATTTCTTTTAGCTAAAACTAAAAGCACTCCCTCTTAAATAGTATTACCTATTTATTATATATTTTTAAACAAAATAAATCAACACTTAATAATCATTATTAAAAATTTTCATAAAAAAGCGGATTATAATACAAATTACAAGTAGTAGAACATACATATATATCAATTATAATTTTATCCTTCAAAAAATCAAATAGTTTTAAATATTGAAATTCATCTAATAAATATTTTTTACAATATTAAAGGATTGAACTTTATCACTCATAAATAAACCCTTTTTGATAATAATCAATAAATTTAAATAATGTATTAATATGCATAGGATACCAGGCTTCTAAATTTTTATTAATAGAACTATATATGTCATCAACATTCATCCATCTAACATTTCTTGTTTCATTGGAATTTGGTATTATTTTACCTTCAACTTTACATAAAAAAGTTTGAAGAATAATGGAATACCCTCCTGATAAATTCTGAGTACAGCAAAATGGAACATAACTATTAACAGTATATTCACCCATTTCTCTAGTATCTATATTATTTTCACCAATAATTTCTATAACTGTTAATCCTGTTTCCTCTTCTACTTCTCTTTTTAACGCTTTAAAAATATCTTCATATTCTCTAATCTTTCCTGCCGGTAATTCTAATAAACCTTTCTCAAAAATTTCATTTTCCTTATGCCTTTCTTGGACTAAAATATTTAATTTATTATCCTTAATTCTGTAAATTAATGCCCCTACGGCTGGAATAGCAAAAACTTCTTTCAACAAATGCCCTCCTTATATAAATTTATTTACATCATTATACAAATTAATAAAAAATATAACATTTTTATAAGTAATGTCAATCAGTCTTATTATTTTCGTTCAAAAAACTTCCTATTAAATAATCTTATTCGTTTATTATATATTTTTAGAGAAAATAAATCAACACTTAATAATAAGTATTAAAAATTTTTATAAAAAAAGTGGATATAAATCCACTTTTAATCTTAAATCTAATCAGAAATAATTCCTACTTTAATTCTACAGTAGCTCCTACTTCTTCTAATTTAGCTTTCATTTGTTCAGCTTCTTCTTTAGAAACTCCTTCTTTAACAGCTTTTGGAGCGTTGTCAACTACTTCTTTAGCTTCTTTTAATCCTAAGCCACTTAAATCTTTAACAGCTTTAACAACTTTCATTTTTTCTGCTCCAACTGATGCTAAGATTACATCAAATTCAGTTTTTTCTTCTACTGCTGCAGCTGCTTCTCCACCAGCTACTGCTCCAACTACTACAGGTGCAGATGCAGAAACTCCAAATTTTTCTTCTGCTGCTTTAACTAATTCATTTAATTCAAGAACTGATAATTTTTCAATTGCTTCTAATATTTGTTCGAAATCCATAATATACCTCCTAAAAATTTACGCAACCATTAAGCTGCTTCTTCTTCTTTTTTCTTTCTTAGTGCATCTAACATATACACAAAATTTGATACTGGAGCTTTGAAGCTTCCAAGTAATTTCGCAATAAGTACTTCTCTTGAAGGGATGTTTGCAACAGCTTTAACGCCGTCATTGTCTAAAATTTCCCCTTCTAAAATACCTGCTTTTATAACTAATTTGTCATTTGTCTTTGCAAATTCATTAGTAATTCTTGCTGCTGCAGTTAAGTCTTCTCCTGAGAATGCAACTGCACTAGGTCCTTCTAAATATTGATTGAAATCTTCAAATCCTAATTCTTTGAAAGCTAATTTCATCATAGTATTCTTGTAAACCTTATATTGAACACCGGCTTCTCTATACTTATTTCTTAAAGCAGTTACTTGTTCAACAGTTAAACCTCTGTAATCAACTAAAACTAAAGAACCTGAATTTTCAATCTTTTCTCTAATTTCTGATACAACAGCTTGTTTTTGTTCTAAAACAAAATCTTTCATCTTTTTCACCTCCACCAAAGGCTACATATAAAAAAATCTCTACCAAGAGTAGAGATAAAATACATAATAAAGTATTTCCACCTATGTAGGATTTTTAAACTGATGTCCCTACGGTCTTGGGTAGCCTATAAAATTAACATATACATTATACCATATTTAAAAATAAATGCAATACTTTTTTTAAATTTTTTTATATTTCTTTTATTTAATTTTTATGGTAAAATATATACATTATTAAAATAGATTAAGGAGAGATAATGATAAAATATTTTTTAGTTTTACTTATTTCAATGGTACCTATTATTGAACTAAGGGGAGCCATTCCATATTCTCAAGCAATGGGACTACCAATTTTAAGTTCATATATAATTGCAATAATTGGAAATTTAATTCCAGTACCTTTTGTATATTTTCTTGCTAAAAAAATTTTAATTTGGGGTGAACATAAAAGATATATTGGAATTTTTTGTAAAAAACTTTTATTAAAAGGCCATAGAGCTGGAGAAAAAATTTTAAGAAAATCCGGAAAAAGTGGAATTTTAATTGCACTTGCAATTTTTATAGGTATTCCTTTTCCAGGCACCGGAGCCTATACAGGTATGCTTGCAGCAAGTATTTTAGATATAGATTTTAAAACAAGTTTTTCAGCTGCCATATTGGGACTAATCCTTTCAGGAATAATTATGGCAACGATAAG
>CABRGI010000177.1 GCA_902470455.1 uncultured Parvimonas sp. | reverse complement strand
AACAAGAAGATGGAATCCAAAAATGTCAAGATTTATTTTTACAGAAAGAAATGGAATCTATATTATAGATTTACAAAAGACTGTAAAACAAATTGAACAAGCATATGATTTTGTAAGAGAAATTGTTGCTGATGGTGGTAGAGTTCTTTTTGTTGGAACAAAAAAACAAGCTCAAGAAGCTGTTGAAACAGAAGCAAAAAGAAGTGGACAATTCTATGTTAGTCATAGATGGTTAGGTGGAATGTTAACTAACTATAAGACTATAAGAAAGAGAATTGAAAGATTAAAGAAATTAGAACTTATGGAAGAAGATGGAACTTTCCAAAGATTACCTAAGAAAGAAGTAATTAAATTAAGAAGAGAAGCTGAAAAGTTAGAAAAATTCCTAGGTGGAATTAAAGAAATGGAAAAACTTCCGGATGTTCTTTTCGTTATAGATCCAAAGAACGAAAAAATTGCTGTAAATGAAGCAAAAATATTAGGTATTCCTGTTATAGGAGTTGTTGATACTAACTGTGATCCGGATGAAGTTGATATAGCTATTCCGGGAAATGACGATGCTATTAGAGCTGTAAAATTATTAACAGGTACAATTGCTAATGCTATTGTTGAAGCTAAACAAGGAGAACAAGTTGAAGCAGAAGAAGTTGTAGTTGAAGAAGTTACAGTAGAAGTAGAAGAAGTTTCTGAAGAAGTAGCTGAATAATTAGAAAGTGGAATTTAAAGGGGTAAGGATTCAAATTTTTAATATTTATCCTTACCTTGTTTTTTATAGATTATAGTTTATAGGAGGGTTTTATGGAAATTACTGCAAAATTGGTAAAAGATTTAAGAGAAACTACTGGTGCCGGAATGATGGAATGTAAAAAGGCATTACAAGAAGTTAATGGAGATATGGAAAAGGCTATTGAATTTTTAAGAGAAAAAGGATTAGCTAAAGCGGCAAAAAAAGCTAGTAAGGTTGCAGCAGAAGGTTTAATAACTTTAGTAATTGATGAAAATAATACTAAAGCTGCTCTTACTGAAGTAAATTCACAAACAGATTTTGTTGCTAAAAACGAAAACTTTGTAGCATTGACAAAAAAAGTTACTGAACATGTGTTTGATAATGAATTAAAAAATATTGATGAATTAAATTCATCAAATATTGATGGAACTAATTTTGAAGAATTTTTAAAATTACAAATTTCTTCAATTGGAGAAAATATTGTTGTTAGAAGATTAGCATTTGCTAAAGCATGCTGTGAAAATAGTATAGTTTGTGGATATGTTCACTTTAATAAAAAAGTAGGTGTTATCCTTAAAGCTAAATGTGATAGTGAAGCTACAAAAGCAGGCGCAAAAGATTTATTACAAAACATTTGTATGCATATTTCAGCGATGAAACCACAATTTTTAAGTTATAAAGATTTAGATTCAGAATTTGTTGAAAAAGAATATCTAGCTCTTAAAGGTTCAATTGAAAAAGAAAATGAAGAATTAGTTAGACTTGGAAAACAATTAAAGAGAATTCCGAAGTTTGCTTCAATGTCTCAAATAACTGATGAAGTTTTAAAAGCTGAAGAAGAATTATTAAAAGAAGAATTGAAGAAACAAGGAAAACCTGAAAAAATTTGGGATAAAATTTTACCAGGACAAATCGAAAGATTTATTCAAGACAATACTTTGATTGATCAACAATATGCTTTATTCAGTCAACAATATGTATTAGACGATAGCAAAACAGTTTTAGAAGCTGTTAATGATAAAGCAAAAGAATTAGGTGGAAATATTGAAATAGTAGAATACACTAGATTCGAAGTAGGCGAAGGATTAGAAAAGAAAGAAGAAAATTTTGCTGAAGAAGTTGCAAAACAAATGGGATTATAAAAATATTTTTTAAGACAGTGATTAATCGCTGTCTTTTTTGTAATTTAGAAATTTTAATAAAAATTATGATAAAAAAAGGTTGGAAATTTTCCAACCTAATTTTTTTATCTGTAGAATGAGCCTTGTTGCCATCCACCTTTTAAATATATAAAATGAGCAATTATGCTAACCAAAACATTAGAAATTGCCATTGCAAGCCAAATTCCGGTTGCTCCATATCCTGTTAAATACTTGAAGAAAAGTATTAAAGGAAGTCTTATTATCCAAAGTCTTATCATATCAATTGCCATTGAATATTTGCTGTTTCCGGAACCTTGGAAAAGTCCTTGATATACGAAAAACATATTTAGCATTACAAGTGTTATTAATGTATAGAACATATAACTATTTGCTTGAACCATAAGAACTGAATCTTTTGGTGCACTTATAAAGAATGACAATATTTCATATCTAAATATAAAGCTTATAAATGCAATAATCAATGACATTATAATTACAATTATAGATGCTTTTTTAAATGTTTCTTTTACTCTTTTTATATTATTATTTCCAATATTTTGTCCAATTATTGAAGTTATGGCAGTACCAACTCCACCAGGTGGAATATTTAATAATCCACTAATTCTGTTAACCATTCCATAAGCAGCTACAGTCTCAGTTCCATAACTTTGAATAAATGAATTCATAATCATAAAACCAATAGAAGAACCAACTTGTCCAATTACTGATGGTAAAGTTATTCTATAAATTCTCTTTAAAATTGATTTTTCCCATTTTATGTAAATTAAGCTATTTAAATTTAATTTTATAATATCTTTATTAATCCTTAAGTGAATTAAACCAGCTAAACACATAATTCCTTGTGTTAATACTGTTGCTAGAGCTGCTCCCTTTACTCCAAGACCAAGTCCTGTAAGAGATGTAAAAGGAATTATATCAAAAATAAA
>CABRGI010000176.1 GCA_902470455.1 uncultured Parvimonas sp. | reverse complement strand
TGAAACAGGATATAAACTAACTATTACAGATATTATTTCTTTAGCAACTGTTAAGAGTTTAGTAAAACATCCATATGTAAATTGTAGTTTATCAGCAGACGGAACAAAAATTTTACTTCATAAATATGTAAATCTTGCTATGGCTGTTGGTCTTGAAAATGGACTTTTAACTCCTGTTGTTAAAAATGCTGAAAAAATGAGTTTAAGAGACCTTATGATTTCATTAAAAGACTTAACTAAGAAAGCTGTTAAAATGAAATTAGAGTCAGAAGAATTAGAAGACAGTACATTTACTATCAGTAATCTAGGAATGTTTGGTATAGATTCTTTTGCTCCTATTATAAATCAACCTAATAGTGCTATTTTAGGTGTAAGCGCAACTGTTGATAAACCAGTTGTAGTAAATGGAGAAATAACTGTAAGACCTATTATGAAATTATCAATTACTGTTGATCATAGGGTTGTTGATGGAATGGAAGCTGCGAAGTTTTTAAATACATTGAAAAATTATTTAGAAACTCCTATTTCAATTTTAGTTTAGTGTGAGGAGAAAATTATGTTAACAGAAGTAATAATGCCAAAAGCTGGTAGTGAAATGGAAGAAGGCCAAATTGTAAAATGGCTTAAAAAAGAGGGAGACAAAGTTGAAGCCGGAGAAATAATTTTAGAAATTATGACTGATAAGGTTAATATGGAAATTGAAGCTGAGACTTCAGGAACTTTGCTTAAAATATTAAAACATGATGGAGAAATTGTTCCGGTTATAACAACTATTGCATATATTGGAGATGAAGGAGATGTTATACCTGAAACTGCTTCAGCACCAGCTAAAGAAGAAATTAATGAAGAAGTTAAAGCACAAGTAGAAGAAAAAGTAGTTGAAGTTAAAGCTGAAACAAAAAAAGAATTAAAAGATGGTGAATATGATGTTGTTGTAATTGGTGGAGGTCCTGCTGGTTATTATTCAGCAATTAAAGCTGCTCAAAAAGGAGCAAAAGTTGCAATAGCAGAAAATAACAAATTTGGTGGTACTTGCTTAAATAGAGGATGTATTCCAACAAAAACATATTTACAAAATGTTGAAGATTTAGAAAGAATTAAATCATCAAGCAAAAGAGGAATTATTTTAGAAAATGATAATGCTACTATTGATGTTGCAAAGGCTTTAAAATTCAAAAATTCTATAGTAAAGAAACTTACTGCTGGTGTTGAATTCTTATTAAAGAGCAATTCAGTAGAAATGTTTAAAGAAACAGCTTATATTAATTCAAATGGAAATATTACTTTAGAAAGTGGAAAAGAACTTGTATGTGGTTCTGTAATTTTTGCCGGTGGTTCTAAATGTGTTAAAAATATCAAAGGATCAGATAGCTCAAATGTTATAGATACTGATGAAGCTTTAGATTTAAAAGAAGCACCTGAATCATTAGTAATAATCGGAGCAGATTATATTGGAGTTGAAATGGCTCAAATATTCAGTTCTTTCGGAAGTAAAGTAATCGTTGTTGAAAGAAAAGATTCTGCAATTGAAGTTGTAGATTCAGAAGTTTCTTCAATTTTAATCAAGTCTTTAGAAAAATCAGGAATTAAATTTATCTTTGGTAAAGAAATTACAGAAATTTCCGGAGAAAAAGTATTAGCCGGTTCAGAAGAAGTTGCTAGTGGAAAAGTTATTTTAGTTACAACTAGAGAAGCTGATTTAACAGCATTAAAGGATGTAAATCTTGAAATTTCTAATGGAAATGTTGTAGCAAATGATAAAATGCTATCAAGTTTAAAGAATGTTTATGTACCTGGAGATATTAATGGTAAAAATCTTCTTGCACATGCTGCATTTAAAATGGGAAATATTGTTGCATCTGAAATTGTTGAAGGTAAATCAGATAAGTATAATAACAATGTTATTCCTAGAGCAATTTACACATATCCTGAAATTGGTAGTGTAGGTTTAACTGAAGAAGAGGCTAAAAAATCTTATGATGTAAAAGTTGGAAAATTCAATTATGGAGCAAATGGTAGGGCTTTAGCTCATGGAGATTCATCAGGAATGGTTAAAATTATTTCTGATGCAAGATATGGTGAAATTTTAGGAGCTCATATCGTTGGTCCAAGAGCATCTGAATTGATTAATGAAGTTTCGGTTTTAATGCAATCTGAAGTTATTGTTGAAGAAGCAATTAAAATGGTATTTGGACATCCAACATTCTCAGAAGCAATTTATGAAGCTATTGCAGATGTTGAAGGAGTTAGTGTACATTTGCCTAAAAAATAAAATAAATATAAATATTGAAAAAGGATAGAAATTCTATCCTTTTTTTAATGAATATGATAAAATATTTTTAATACTTTTGGAATTGAGGAAAAATTATGATTTTTATTAAGAATAAAATTACAGATGTGTATTTTAATTTAGCTATGGAGGAATACATCTTTGAAAAATTTAAAGAAGATGAAGTTTTTATGCTTTGGATAAATGAACCGTCTGTAGTTATAGGAAAACATCAAAATTTAATTGAAGAATTAAATATGAAATACTGTTTTGAAAATAATATAAAGATTGCTAGAAGACTTTCGGGTGGTGGTACAGTTGTTCATGATTTTGGAAATCTTAATTATACTTACATAACAAATACTACAGGAGATACTGCATTGGATTTTAAGGAATTTTTAAAACCGATGTATAAAGCTCTTTTGAATTTGAAAATAAATGCTAATATTTCTCCAAGAAATGACTTTAGAGTTCTGGAAAAGAAAATTTGTGGACATTCTCAATTTATGAGAAAGAAAAGAGTTTTGCATCATGGTTGCATTTTATTTGACAGTA
>CABRGI010000175.1 GCA_902470455.1 uncultured Parvimonas sp. | reverse complement strand
CGAATTGTTCTCTACTATCTTTGTATTTGTGAACAGCTCTTAAGATTGTAATGATTTCCTTTTCTGTTGGTAGTGGAATAGGTCCTGATACTTCTGCACCAGTTCTCTTTGCAGATTCCACTATTTGTTGTGCTGAGCTATCGATTAATTCGTGATCGTAAGCTCTTAATCTAATTCTGATTTTTTGTTTGTTTGCCAATTTTTTTACCTCCTTATTTCGCATGTTTTGGCATCATGCAACTAGGTCTTCCGTATCAACTCATCCGTGTGTTCCATTTTCACTTCCAAAAAATACGGCGACCTGTCGCCGAAATCTAGTTCGACATACTCGGAAATAATTACCTCAAATATTGGAAAATAGCCATAATTTGAGCAACCTATTTCGTCAACGCCTATTATGTGCATATAAGCACCCATATATTATACTACATCATTTATATTATTGCAATACTTTTTTTAAAATTTTTTCATATTTTTCCAAAAAAATGGTAGTACATTTTACTTTCAATACACTACCATTTTATTTTTTATTCTGTTATATTTAAAAACTCTTCTTTCTCTTCTTTATCAAAGACATCAACATTTTTTATATTATCAAATCTTCTTGTAATCTTTGTAGATGTTGTAAAAATATCTTTTACATCTTTACTTACTTTATTTATATCTTTTTCTAGAGTTTCCCATCTCTTAGCATATCTTTCAAACTCTTCAGAAAGAGAATTTAATTCTTTTTGAATTTCCAATGCATATTGAGACTGTTTTAAGTTTTGAGAAACAGCCTGTATAGTTGTAAGTATTGCCATCATTGTAGTTGGAGATGTAATCCAAACACGTCTTGAATATGCATACTCAACAATTTTAGGCATATAAGCATTTAAATACGCAAATATTGCCTCTGCAGGTAAAAACAAAATCGCTTGACCTGTCGTTTCATTTTTTATTATATATTTTGAAGAAATATCATCAATATGTTTTTTTAAATTTTGTTCAAAACTCTTTTCGTTTTCTTGTTTATTATCAGATATATCTTCAAAAATTCTTCTATAATTTTCCAACGGAAATTTACTATCTATACAGATAGTTCCAACAGGTTCAGGTGCAAATAAAACTGCATCTACCATTGTTCCGTTTGAAAGCTTGTATTGCTTTTGGTAAATTTCATTATTATTTCCAAAAGCAGAAGATAAAACTTGATACAATTGAACTTCTCCAAAAATTCCACGAGTTTTTTTGTCTGTCAAAACATTATTAAATTTTGAACATTATTTGATAAAAACTCCATCTTTTTTTGGGCTTCGTCAAGTCTTCCCAAACTTTGCATTACATTACTAAATGTCTTTTTTGTATCTTCAAAACTTTTTTCTAACTTAACTTCTACACTCTCATTTATTTTGTCAAGTCTTCCTTCAACAACAACAGTTAGATTTAAGAAGTCTTTTTTTAACTCTGATTTTAATTTATCATTAAAGTTAAAAATAGAATCAATATTTTCTTTCCCAGCTTTTATAATATTATCATTGGTGGAATTTTTAAATTCAAGTAGTTGATTAGAAATTTTTTCGTTATTTCCATTTAATTTTTCACTAAGTTTGTTAAATTCATCTGAAAAACTAAGTTTTAATTTCAAAATATCTTCATCCGTTATAATTTCATCATTTGTTTTTTTTAAAATTTTCAAAAGTAAAAAAATAGCAAATGTAACTAATAAAATTAAAATTCCAATTAGTAAATAATTCATATTTCACCTATTTTAAAATACCAAATTCATATCCATTAGATTTAAAGTAATCAATTATACTTGGTAAAGTTTCAACAGTTAAATTTTTTCCTTGAGAATCATGCATTAAAACAACTACTACATTTTGTTGTTTCCAATAGCTCAAAGATGTCTTAACATATTTTAACATTTCCTCTTTGTTAGTTGGTCTAACTTTTTGAGGTTCAGCATCTCCTGATAAACTATTCCAATCTATCCATTCAAGTCCTAAACTTTTTAAAGTTTCATCTCCGTTTCCGGGACTATCAAGTCCTTTCCAAGACATATGTCCACCTGGATATCTCCAAACACCAGTATTAAATTTATCTCCCAAAAGCTCTTTAAGTCTAGAAATCGTCTTTTCCGCCTCTTCTTTTATAACAGCAGTATTTGGAACTCTCTTTGGATATAATTTATTATAATCATGAGAAAAACTGTGAATAGCAATTCCATGTCCTTCTTTTAATTCTCTTTCTAGATACGGTTTAGCTTGATCATTTAGAGTTTTTCCAACTATGAAAAATGTTGCAGGTACTTGTTTTTCTTTAAGCACATCCAATACTTTATCTGTAATACCCGGAGTAACTCCGTCATCAAAAGTTAAAAATACCATTTTCTTTCCTGTATATTCTTTTTTACTCATAATATAATCTCTAATTTCAGCAGTATCATAAGCATAAGAATCCGCAGATTTTATATGGCTTCCTGATTCTGAAAAATCAATTCCATTACTATTCTTTTGCTCTGATTCTTTTTCGGTTTCTGTTTGTTTTTCATTTGTATTATTATCTGAAGTATTTTTTTGTTCAGTTTGGTTAGTTTTATTTTGTGTTTGATTTTTATTTTGGTAAAATACACTTAAAGCATATTTTCCACCTAAAAACACAAAAAGAGCTAAGAAAACCGCTGTTATTATAACAAAATTTTCTTTTCTTCTTTTTTTCTTTCTTCTATCCTTTATTACTTTAATCTTTTCTTCATTATCTATCATTAAAATCACCTCCTAATTATTAAATATTATCAAATACCAATTTATTTAATACCCAATATATAGCATAAAGCTTCAATTATTATAACATATTTATAAATGTATTGTAAACTTAATTATGGTTTATTGGAACTATTT
>CABRGI010000174.1 GCA_902470455.1 uncultured Parvimonas sp. | reverse complement strand
TATGTCAGAGAAAAAAATAATAAATATACAATCTAAAAAACTAAAAAAGGAGAAAAAAAGTTTTCTAAAAACAATTTTTAAAGTTTTAAATATCACTTTATTGACAATTTTAATGATTGGAGCAGGAATAACTGGTATTTTCGCAACTACATTTATTGATATTATGAAAGAAACACCGGTTGTTGATGCAACCAATATGAATGAACTTATGATTCAATCTTCAAAAATACTTGACAGAGATGAAAATTTGGTTGAAAAAATTGAAAATTTAGAAAATAGAACGATAGTAAAACTAAAAGATGTTCCTGAACATTTGATAAATGCTTTTATTTCTATTGAAGATGAAAGATTTTATTCCCATAAGGGAGTTGACCCAATTGGAATAGCAAAAAGTCTTTTAGATACAGCAAGAGGAAGACTTAGAGGTGGTTCAACTATCGCTCAACAATTAGCGAGAAATATGTATCTTTCAAACGAAAAAAAAATTGAAAGAAAGTTAAAAGAAGCATATCTTGCTATAAAAATAACAGATACTATAAAAAGAGAAGGTGTTCTGGAAGCATATTTAAACAGAGTTTTCCTAGGGCAACACTCATATGGAGTTCAATCTGCAAGCCAAGGATATTTTTCTAAAGATGTAAAAGACTTAACTATTGCAGAGTCAGCACTTCTTGCAGCAATTGTTCAAAGTCCTACAAACTATTCTCTTTTTAAAACTATAAAACCCGAAAATGTTAGTGATGAATCTTCAGTTATAAAAGACTTAAATATTGGTGGTCAAATTTATAAGGCTGTATATAATCCTACGGTTTTGGATAGACAAAAATATGTTTTAAAAAAGATGTATCAACTAAAAAAAATAACTAAAGAGGAGTATGAAAACGCCTTAAACGAAGATGTGTTTGCAGCAATAAAACCTAATAAAGGATTTGAAAGGGAGGTTTCAACATATTTTACCGAATATGTTAAATATCAAGTTGCTGAAAAGTTGATGAAAAAATACAATTACACAAAAGAAGAAGCTTGGAATAAAATTTACAATGGCGGACTTACTATTCATTCAACAATGGATCAAACGATTCAGAAAAATTTAGAAAAACTATACAGTGATTTTGCAAATGTTATGAATGCTCCAAAAAAAGGAAGTCCTGCATTTGCTTCTTTTAAAAGAGATAAATCTAGTAATATAACTGATTCAAATGGAAAAATAATACTATACAGAAAATCTAATCTTATTGACGGAAATAATAATATAATAATTCCAAAAGGGGAATTTACTGTAAATGAAGATAAGTCATTAGAGATAAAAAGCTCTAGAGTTTCAATGTATCAAAATGTACTATCGATAGCAAGTTTTTATACAGTTAATGATCAAAACAATTTAGTTACTCACGGAATTGGCAACTTTCAAATTCCTGAAGATAATTTAACTGTAGAAAATGATAAATCTTTTAAAATTTCAGCAGCTTTTTTTGAAACATATAAAGATTTTTATAGTATTAATGATAATGGAAATTTAACTTTAAATTCCAAGTATTTTCAAATAGATGAACAAGGAACAGTTCAACCTCAATCATCTTCTGTTGTAATTGATCATTCAAATGGAGAACTTATAGCAATCATTGGTGGTAGAGAAACAACTGGACACCCTTTAAACAGAGCTTATAAAATTCCAAGGCAACCTGGTTCTACAATGAAGCCATTAGGAGTTTATACTCCAGCATTGGATAATGGATATACTGCAGCTACCGGAATTGAAGATGCTCCACATTATAATGATAAAAAAGAGCTTTGGCCAAAAAACTGGTATAATGGTTATAGAGGATTGCAAACTTTAAGACAAAGCCTTGTGCAATCTATAAACGTAAATGCAGTTAAAACATTAGAAAATGTTGGAATTGAAAAATCAAAAGAATATCTAAAAAGATTCGGCATAATAAACGAAGAAAACGAATTAGATGATACTTACGTTTCAAGATCAGAAAATGTGGAATATAATGATGAGAACTTATCAAGTATGGCTTTAGGTGGTATGACAAGAGGTATTACTAACTTAAAAATGACTGCAGCCTATGCAGCAATAGCTAATGACGGAAAGTACCTAGAACCTATTTCTTTTACAAAGGTAGTTGATTCAACAGGAAAAGTTATTTTAGAACCAGATCAAAAGCAAAGAGAAGTTACTTCTAAAGAAAACGCCTTTATTATGAGAGATATTTTAAAAGGGGTTCCAGATGCTATGGCACAAGGAGCTAAGCATCCAACAATAGAAGTTTCTGGAAAAACAGGAACAACAAGTGACATAAGAGACTCTTGGTTTGTTGGTTTTAGTCCATATTATACAATTGGTACATGGATAGGGTTTGACAATCAAAACATAGAGCTTAATAACAATAATTCTATGGCAGCTACTCTTTGGGGAAAAGTTAATAGAATTGTGCTTGAAGGAAAGCCACCTAAGAAATTTGCTCCACCTTCTGAAAATATTATTCAAAAATATGTTTCTATAAGATCCGGTTTGTTAATGCCTGAAGGTTCAGGAGGCGGAATTTACGAATACTTTGTAAAAGGTACTGAGCCTACAAAATATGAAGAATTGTATTATATAACTTATCAAATTGATAAAAGAAATGGAAAATTGGCAAATACTACAACAGAAGAAAAGTATATTGAAAATAAAAAGTACTATATAAAACCAGAAGCTTATAAGGAAGGTAAAACTGACTATAAGCCTGAAGACTTTATTAATCCGCCACCAACCGATGTATCTGACATAATAGATAATAATAATTCAAAAAATCCTAATGAAGAAAACAATTCAAATTCTAATAAAAATAATAATAATAATAACAATAATAACAATAATAACAATAATAACAACAATAACAACAATAACAACAATAACAACAATAACAACAATAACAACA
>CABRGI010000173.1 GCA_902470455.1 uncultured Parvimonas sp. | reverse complement strand
ACACGTCATCTTGAGCAAAGTCGAAAGATCTCACTACTATTATTTGTAAGCAAATAATAGTAAGTCATGTAAATGACTTAAAAAAATAAAACAGTTATAGTAATTTATACAAAATTTTTAAAGCTCCATTTAGTATGAAAATTTCATATCTGATTTATCTACGATACATTTAGTTTTGCTTGTTTACAAGCAAAACTATGAGATTTCTCCATTTCGCTAACGCTCCAGTCGAAATGACGTATAAGGAGAAATCTTCGTTTAATAGCTAGACGTTAAGAGTAAATAATCTTCAAAAACTCAAAAAGTATACAGATTATTTGAAAGAATTTTATAATTATTGAAAATTTTATATGAAATTTAAACATTTCACGTCGAAGAAACTTGTAAAGTGATGTCCTCAACACGTCATCTTGAGTGAAGTGAAACGAAGTCAATCTAGCCCTAACTTTGCTTGTTTACAAGCAATAGTAGGTCTGACGGGGCAATTGTATCAAAAGATACAGTTGCTCTGAAGATCTCCTAAAGCTCCAATAAAGATTAATATACATTTTTGTATAAATTTTTCTAATTTGTAAGTAAAAAACTATTTGAGAGAGTGAGAAATCACTCTCTTTTAAATTTATATAGATTAGAATTGTAACAAGTGGTATAATAGAATTAAATTAAAAAGATTATTGATAATACGGAAATTAAGGAGCAAAAAATGAATTTTGTTGATATTAATGAGAGTGGCGAAAAGGTAATATTACTTATTCATCCTATGTTATCTTCTGCTGAGGGAATGAAATTTTTAATTGCTGACAATATATTAGGGGATTATAGATATATAATTCCGGACTTATCAGCACATGGAAAGTCAAGAGAAGTATATAAGTCAGCGGAAATGGAAGCTAATAAAATAAAGAATTATTTAATTGAAAATGGAATAGATAAGATAAATTTAGCTTTTGGAGCCTCTTTAGGTGGAGTAGTATTGTTAAATTTATTAAATAGCAAGGATATAATTGTAGATAAATGTGTTTTTGAAGGAGCTAGTTTGTGGCAAAAAGCCTATTTTTTAGATTTTCTTTTTAAGAAAATTTTTTTGAGAAAACATAAGAAAGCTCTTAAAGATAAGAATTTTGCTGTAAAAAAAATGACTGCTCTATATGGAGCGGAATTTGGTAAAATAATGGCAGAGTCTTTTATAAGGATGGATGATGAAAGTATTGTGAATATAATTCACGACTGTTCTTTTGTAAAAATTCCAGATTTATCTAAGGATGAGCAAGAAAAGCTGATTTTTTGTTATGGTTCTAAAGAGTTTGATTATAAAGAAGCGAAGAAGGTGATACCAAAAAAACTACCTTATGTTAAATTAAAAGTATGGGAAGGTTATGGGCATTGTGATAAAATTACAGAAGATAATTTAGAATATTGTAAATTTTTAGAAAGTCAAATATAAAAAAAGTACTATTTTTTGGGGGAAAGTATGAATATAGAATTATCACGATTTCGTGTCAGAAAAGGCAAGTCGGAAGTAGTAGATAAGTGGATGAATTTTTTAAATGAAAATATGGAGGAAGTATTACTTACTTTGGACGGAGAGAGAATGTATGTAGAAACTATTTTTAGAGAAATATGTGATGATGAAGAGTATCTTTATTGGTATTCAATTCAGGGAGAAAATGGAAGAAGAGTGGAGGAGTCTGATTCGTGGATAGATAAAAAGCATCTTGAGTATTGGGATGAATGTATAGATAAAAATTATCATGTTGAAATGTCAATGCAAGTTTCTATGATTCCTCATCATATAGCTAATTTGATGATGGATAATTCAATTGTTAGATAAATAATATAGGAATTTAAGGAGAAAAATATGGATAAAAAGACACTTTTAAATGAATGGTTACATGAGCAGGATATTGCCAATATTAAAGGTTGGGATTTTTCTCATATTAGAGAAAGATATAGAGAAGAAGATGATCTTCCATGGGATTTTGGAAGCATTATAAAATCTTATTTAAGAGAAAGTGATTATTTGTTGGATATGGAAACTGGCGGTGGAGAATTTCTTTTATCTTTTATGATAAATCCCAAACATACCGCAGCAATTGAAGGCTATAAGCCAAATATTAAGATATGTGAGGAAAGACTTATTCCTTTGGGAATAGATTTTAAACCAGCCGATGGTGGGGATGAACTTCCTTTTAAGGATAATTATTTCGATATTATTACAAATAGACATGGTAAATATAATATTAATGAACTTAAAAGAGTTCTTAAAAGTGGAGGATTATTTCTTACACAACAGGTTGGTGCTGAAAATGACAGAGAATTAGTGGAACTTTTAATAGGAGATGTTGATATTCCATTTCCTAAAGCTTATCTGAATATTTCAAAAGAAGAATTTATAGAAAATGGTTTTGAGATTGTTGAAGAAGCAGAAGCTTATAGACCGATTGAGTTTTATGATGTTGGGGCTCTAGTTTGGTTTGCAAGGATTATAGATTGGGAATTTCCTTATTTCGAAGTTGAAAAGTATAAAGAAAATCTCTTTAAAGCACAGGAAATTCTTGAAAAAGAAGGAGTAATTAAAGGGAGAATTCACAGATATTATTTTGTTGCAAGAAAGAAATAGTTAAATTATAAGTTTAGTAATAAATAAAAGACGGGAAAATATTGAAAATTTGAAATTTTTAGATTGAAATTTTTGGAGATAGAGATACCGTCTTTTTTATGTATCTGCGATACATTTAGTTTTACTTGTTTACAAGTAAAACTATGAGATTTCTCCACTATGTTTCGCTTTGCTCAACTCCGGTCGAGATGACGTATAAGGAAAAAACTTTGATTAAGAGCTAGACGTTAAATGTAAATAAACTTAAAAAATTCAAAAAGTATAGAGATTATTTGAAAAAATTTTATAATTATTAAAAAATTTATATGAAAATAAATATTT
>CABRGI010000172.1 GCA_902470455.1 uncultured Parvimonas sp. | reverse complement strand
ATCTCATACTTATTCTTGTTTACAAGAATAAGTAAATGTATCGTAGATACATAAATTAAGAAAAACTATTCAAAATTTCTTTCAAAAATACTATTAATTCTAAACAAGCAATAGTTGAAATCTTCATAACAATTGTAATCATAAGGCTGTTATTAAATTTTAACCACCTTGTGATTCATATTTATTTACTCCAATCTTGAAAGCAAAATTTGCAATGCTAAATAAAACTGCTATCCAAATAATTTGCATTAAAAATACATATAAAATATCTCCTGACTTTCCTTGTAAAATCATTACCGGATAATAATATATGTAACTTATTGGTAAATAATTTAAAAATTGAAATTTCTCAGTTAATAAAAATAACGGAATCATCTCACCACTAAAAATCTGTATTACTATCCATACTATATCCCTAAGGCTTAAAGTATTCTCAAACCAAAAGGATAGAATTCCAACTATTTCAAATATGAAAAATAAAATTGTAAATCCCAGCAAAGCGGAGATAAAAAAGTAAATTATATTTAAAAATATTAATTTTTCACCTGTTTGCAAGAATAAATTTGCTATCATTATTATTAAAAATCCAAGTGGAAATGAAATAATAAAATTTGCAAAATTCTCAAAATATTTTTTCTTAATATATGAAATGGGAAGTAATAAGTATCTATCCAAATCACCACTTCTTATATCTTCATACACATAATAACATACTGTTCCGGCAGGCATCATTATTGATTTTAATATCAAAATTGAAATGTAATACATTATAAAAAACGAAAACTTAAATTCTCCCAATTTTTGATATTCATTTAGCCAATAAATCATAAAAATATAAATCATTATTTGAACAGGAAGCGTTGAAATCATCATAATTACATTTAGAAAATATTCTTTCATCTTCTTTAATTCTAAACTTATCAAAACCAAATATTTTTTCATTTTAGCCTCCATTTGATGTATATTTTAATATAGCTTTCTTGTGTATAAATTCATATAACAAGGCGAAAACTAGTAAAATAACAAGTTCAAAAACCAAAAATTTAAAATTATCTGTCCTTCCAAAGAAACACATTGTAGGATAATAAGAAATCAACGACATCGGTATAACATAAGTTAAAATTATTTGAATGAATTTTGGAAAAATTGTTAAAGGATAATTTTTTGTAATATTTAAACTGAAAATCAACTCACGAAATCCCCCAAATCTATCAATTAAGAAAGATAACATTGTAAGACTTCCATAAAATAAATTAAGTATCAAAACTCCAATGGCTAAAAAAATAATAGCCATTAAAAAATTAATTATACTAAAACTTATTTCATAAACAAAAATTACAACACAAAATCCAATAATAAACATTAAAAATTGTTGTATCATATATACTATTGGAATATTTTCAATTAAAAACAAAAAAATATCTCTTCTTGGAAGTATAAGATATTTATCATAGCTTCCATCATTTATACAATATGGTAAATCTCTATACCCAAAGAAAAATCCACCTAATGAATCTGCAAGTAAAGCAAACATATTTAAAACCATAATTTCTTTTATTCCATAAAGACCTATTTCTCCAAAGTTACTGCTTAAAACCAACCAAAAGACTAAATTTAAAACAATATTAAGTAGAGCATATATAAAAGTCATAACAGTATGAATTGGATAGATAGTAACTAATTTTAGAGAGTTTTTAAGTGAAATTAAAATTAATTTTCTCATTTATTATTCTCCCCATAAAATTTAATCAACAAATCTTCTAAAGATTCATCAGAAATATTTATATCTGAAACCGAATTTTTAACCAAAAATGATACAATTTCATTTACTCTATCTGCAAGAACAACAAGTTCTATCTCATCTCCATAAATCACTTTTTTTGAAATACTTTCCAAATAATCTATTGAAATATTATTCTTATTTTTAAATCTAATAATTTTATCAGATTTAACATTATTAAATAATCTTTTATCTCCGTCAAATACTATTTGTCCTTTATCTACAATTATTAATCTACTACATAATTTTTCAATTTCATCAATATTATGTGTAGTTAAACAAATTGTAGTATTTGAATTTTTATTAAGATAATCTAAAAATGATAGTATTTCATTCTTAACAACTATATCCAGACCTATTGTAGGTTCATCCAAAAATATAACTTTGGGATTATGTAATAGTGATGCACAAAGTTCACATCTCATTCTTTGTCCAAATGACAATTTCCGAACAGGAGTATCATATAGTTCCTTTAAATTCAAAATTTCATCATAATAACTAAGTCTTTCCTTAAAAGTTTTATCGTCAATACCATAGACTTCCTTATAATATTTTAAAGAATCTTTAACAGGTATATCATAAAGCAAAATTGATTTTTGCCCCATAACAACTCCGATACTTTTCAAAAAACTATTCTCTCTTTTATATGGAACAAACCCATTAACCCTTATTCTTCCACTTGTAGGCTTTAATACTCCGGACATCATTTTCATTAATGTACTCTTTCCTGCACCATTTAACCCAATAAGTCCTATTTTTTCTCCTTGATTAATAGAAAAGGAAACTCCTTTTACTGCATTCACAATATTAAAAGGTTTAAATAATCCCTTTCTAATATGATAATCTTTCGTTAAATCTTTTACTTCTATCATAACATTCCCCACTAAAATATTTTTAAAGTACTCTTTGAATTTTTATAATAAAATAACTTCCTACTGAATTTGATAATAACATACTAACAAGCTAATTTCAAGTAATTATACTATTATCCTTTGTTAAAAATAGAAAAATAACTAAAATAAGTAGAAAAATAACTATAGACTAGTCATAATAAATTCTAAGACAATAACAAATTCTTAAAATAATATTAAATCAAAAAAATCAATATAAATAACGAATTATCCCTTAAAATATATTTTTTTTTAAGCTATACTTGTGTATTTAATAAAAAATAA
>CABRGI010000171.1 GCA_902470455.1 uncultured Parvimonas sp. | reverse complement strand
TTGCTAAGGGAGAAACTTTAATTATTTCAGGACATAGATCAGCTGGAATAAGACCATTTATGGCATCTGTTATGGCTGTTGCTAAAGGTTCACATAAGACTGCTCAAGTTAAAGACGAAGCTGGAATCGAAGCTGCAAGTGATGTAGATTATATTTTAATTCCTGCACTTACAGAAGAAAACTGCGAATCAATGGTTCAAGCAGCTTTCAATAAAAAAGGAATGGCAACTATTACTTTCAAAGAAACAGAACTTAAATATTCAATGATGAAAATTATGAAAACTCAAGCTAAAGAAGTTGGAGATTTAAGCAAAGTTGTTCATTTAGTTGAATGTAGAAAATTAGATGGTATCCCACACTTAATTAACTTTAGTAAAATGACTTATGATGAAAAAGGAAAAGTTAAGAGAGAAGATTTACTAAGCTGTGAAGATTACGAATAAGATTAAGAAGCAAGAATTTGATTCTTGCTTTTTTTGTACATAAAATTACTTTATGAAAAAATTCTAAAATAATCTTAATTGAAAAAAATTATTTTTTATGTTATCATATTTGATAGTATTGGAGGATTTTTTGTGATTATTTTTGGATTAGACCCCGGAATTGCAATCGTTGGTTATGGAATTATTGAAGCTATAGGAAATAGAGTAAGGCTTATTGATTATGGAGTAATCGAAACTAAAGCAGGAATTCCGCTTCCTGATAGACTTAGAATTATTGATGAAGAATTGAATAGATTGATAGAATTACATAATGTTGATGAACTGGCTATTGAAGAGCTTTTCTTTAACAAAAATGTTAAAACTGTAATTAATGTTGCACAGGCTAGAGGAGTTGAAATATTATCTTTTATAAAGAAAAATATCTTGGCTTATGAATATACTCCTTTACAAGTTAAACAAGCTATTACGGGATATGGTAGAGCGGATAAAAAGCAAATGCAAGAGAGTATTAAGATGATTTTTAAACTTAAAGCTGTTCCTAAACCTGATGATGCAGCTGATGCTTTGGCAATAGCACTTTGCCATTTTTTTAGCTTGAAATTTAAAGAACAATTTAGAATGAAATAGGTGTTTTATGTACGAATATATTAGTGGAGAACTTAAATTCATCTATAATGATTATATTGTTATAGATAATGGTGGAATAGGTTATAAGATTTTTACTTCCAATAATACATTATTTAATGTAATTGTTGGTGATTATTATACAATTTATACTGATTACATAGTAAAAGAAGATTATGTTGCTTTATTTGGCTTTAAAACTATGGATGAACTTTCAATGTTTAAATTACTTGTAAGTGTAAATAGTATTGGTCCAAAGGTGGCTTGTGGAATTTTATCATCAATGTCTGTTGATAGTTTGAAATTGACTATTGTAAATGGAGATGCAGTTGCTCTTGCCACAGCTAAAGGTGTGGGCAAGAAAACTGCACAAAAAATCATTTTGGAATTAAAGGATAAAATTTCTATTGACAGTATCAGTAGCAAGGATATTTCAGGAATGGATGTTTCGACTTTAGATAGTGGAAAAAACTTGGAAAAAAGAGAACTTGTTTCAGATGCTTTAATTAATTTAGGATTTATGAAAAATGATATTGAGAGATTTCTTTCAAGTATAAATATTGATGAAATGGAAATAGAAGATATAATTAAACTTAGTATGAAAAAATTATAGGTGTTAGTATGTTTGAAGATTATGAAGATAGAATTATAGGTACGGGTTTTTCAAGAGAAGATATTGAAATAGAAACCAGTTTAAGACCGAAATGGATTGATGAATATATTGGTCAAGAAAAAGCAAAGGAAAGACTTAAAATCTTTATTGAGGCAGCAAAAACAAGAAATGAGCCTCTTGACCATAGTTTACTTTATGGTCCTCCGGGACTTGGAAAAACAACTCTTGCAAATATAATTGCAAATGAAATGGGTGTTAATATCAGAGTTACTTCAGGTCCAGCCATAGAAAAGCCAAGCGACCTTGCAAGTATTTTGACGAATTTAAGTAAAGATGATGTTTTGTTTATAGATGAAATTCACAGAATAAATAGAAGTGTTGAAGAAATTTTATATCCTGCAATGGAAGACTATGCACTTGATATAATAATTGGAAAAGGTCCAAGTGCGAGAAGCCTTAGAATTGACCTTGAAAAATTTACTTTGATAGGGGCAACGACAAGAACAGGACAACTTACAGGACCACTTCGTGACAGATTTGGAATTATGTTGAGTCTTGAATTATATAGTATTGAAAACTTACAAAAGATAATTACAAGATCTGCAGGAATTTTGGGAATTGAAATTGAACCTGATGGAGCGCTTGAAATCGCAAGACGTTCCAGAGGAACACCTAGAATTGCAAACAGACTTTTAAAAAGAGTTAGAGACTTTGCTCAGGTTAAGAGAAATGGAAAAATTGATTTACAAACTAGTAAAGACGGACTTGATATTTTAGAAGTGGATTCTCTTGGACTTGATACAATAGATAGAAAAATAATAACTACAATAATAGATAATTTCTCAGGGGGTCCTGTTGGAATTGATACAATAGCAGCATCAACAGGTGAGGAGAGAATTACAATTGAGGATGTCTATGAACCTTATTTACTACAAATAGGATTTTTAAGTAGAACAAGCAGAGGAAGAATTGTAACTGAAAAAGCATATAAGCATTTTGGAAGGATAAAAAAGTAACGATTATTAAACCGTTACTTTTTTTATTGTGGAACAACAAAATTTTCCAACACTACCCAATGGAAAAAATTAGGGAATTATACTATTAAGTTAATTCCAATTATTGTTAGTATTAAGTTTACAATTGTGGTTGTAACTATATCATTTCTATTGTATTTATAATTCTTTTTTTGTATATAATTTGATACTACAATTGTTGAAAACATAGTAATTAATGATGATATAAGGATTAGTTTTCCTGTTAAAATAATTCCCAATTTAAAATAAATTATCGG
>CABRGI010000170.1 GCA_902470455.1 uncultured Parvimonas sp. | reverse complement strand
CTTATTTATATATTTTTTATAGAATATATTTATAATGATAATCTTTGAAAAGGTTATTTGTTGAGGAGGAGATATTATGAAAAAAATATGGAAAAATAATTTGAATATTTTGCTACCACTTTTTGTAGTTATGTTTATTTATATTTCATTGGAAATTGGAGTTGCAATGTTTTTTGGTTATGTTATAGATTCTGCCAGTGGAGCAATAAATATGCAATTTTCTAAGGTTATGATTTATACTTTTGCTTTACTTATTACAGAGAGCGTTTTTAAATGGATTTATGAAGTTATGAGTTATAAATTTGTAGCTAAAATGTCTTTAGATACAAAGATTTACATATTTAATAATTTGATAAAACAAGATATTGAAAGTTTTTATAATAATGATGTAGGAGATAAGATTTCAATTCTTACCAATGATATTAATACAATAGAAACAGAGTATTTTAAAACATTTTTAAATTTAGTTAAATCTGGATTTTTGTTTGTGTTTGCATTTAGTACAATTTTCTATGTTTCCTATCAAATGACAATTGCTTTAATGATATTGTCTGTAATTTCATTTGTTTTTGGAAATATTCCGATGAAAAATTTAAAAACTTTTAAAGAGAAATTTTCAAATTCTCAAAGTGAATATACTGCAAGGACAAACGAATATTTTAATGGTTATGAAACAATCAAAGTGTTTGGACTGGAAAAATTTATTTCGAAAGTATTTTATAATAACTCAAAAAATGTTTATAACAAAGGACTTGCATATCAAAAAAGGTATAGTTTAGTAGCTATGATTTCATACTTTTTTGGAGGTTTTACATTTTTAGGTGGTTTTGTTTGTGGGGGATATTTAGCATATAAAGGATTTATAACACTTGGACAAATGATTGTTTGTGTTCAACTTACAAATCATATTGTAAATCCTTTGATGTTTGCTATAGAATCTTATGGAAAATTTAAGTCTGTTGATAAAATATTAAATAAAATCGAAAATACTTTAATTTCAGAAGAAAATGTTGAAACAACAGAAATTAAAGACTTTAATAATAAGATTTCTTTAGAGGATGTTAGCTTTAAATATGATGATAAAAAAGTTTTAGAAAATATAAGTTTTGATTTTGAAAAAGGCAAAAAATATGCTTTAGTAGGTTTATCAGGAAGTGGAAAATCAACTTTGATGAAGCTAATTTCAAAAAGAATTAAAGCAAATGAGGGAAAAATTTGTATAGATGGAACTGATTTGGATGAAATTTCAAGAAATTCTATTATAAATTTAATTTCAACAATTAATCAAAATGTATTTCTATTTAAAGGAAGTATTTATGATAATATAACTTTATTTAGTAGAGATTATTCAGAAGAAAAGGTAAAAGATGTTATATTGAAAGCAGAACTTGGTAAATATTTGGATAGATTGTATGATAAGGAATTAATTTCTGAAAACGCAAATAACTTATCAGGAGGAGAAAAACAAAGAATTTCAATTGCAAGGTCTTTGATAAAGGATACAAAGATAATCCTTGCTGACGAAATTTTATCAAGTTTGGATAATGAAATTGCATTTTCAATAGAAAAGGGACTACTTGAACTTGAAAATATAACATTGATTTCTGTAACACATAGATTAATAAAGGAAAATTTAAAACAATATGACCAAATATTGGTGTTAAAAGATGGGAAGATAGAAGAAAAAGGTAATTTTGAAGAACTTATGAATTTTGATTCATATTTTAAAAAATTATATACAATTTCTGAAGTTGAGAATAATTAATTATTATACTTGGGAGAATTAATTTATTTATGATAAAAATTGAAAATTTATTTTATAGTTATAATTCTTTTGAAAAAGATAGTGGTTTTTTAGGTTCTTTAAAGGATTTTTTCAAAAGAAGAGAAATAAAAAAATTAGCTATTGAAGATTTTAATTTAGAAGTCGAGATGGGAGAAATAATAGGAATCTTAGGTCCTAACGGTTCCGGAAAAACGACATTAATAAAATTGCTTACAGGGATATTAAATCCGGAGAGTGGAATTATTGAGTGTGATGGAAATATTCCTTTTAAGAAGGAAAAATCTTATCTTAAATCAATAGGTGTGGTTATAGGACAAAAGAGCCAATTAATTTGGGATTTACCTGCTGAAGAAACTCTTGAGATGTTAAGATGTATTTACAAAATAGATAAAACAAGTTATAGAAATAAATTGAATAATATGGTAGAATTATTAAATTTAGAAGATAAGCTAAGGGTTCCGGTTAGAAAATTATCGCTTGGAGAGAGAATTAAGTTTGAGATAATCTGTGCTTTAATTCATAGTCCTAAAATTTTATTTTTAGATGAACCTACGATAGGATTGGATATAACAAGTCAAAGGTCGATACATGAGTTTTTACTTGATATAAATAAAAAAGACAATGTGACTATATTTTTAACTTCTCACTATATGAAAGACATTGAAACATTGTGTGATAGGGTTATAATTTTGTTAAATGGGAAAAAGGTGGAAGATTCAAATATAAATGAAATTATAAATAAATTCTCTGCTAAAGATGAATACATAATAGAATTTAAAGATTTTATACCTGATGAATTTAATTGTTTTAAACTTTTGGATAAGAAAAAATTACAGGTAAATTTTGATGAAGCAAATTTTATATTAAAAAATGTAGACTTTTTACTTATAAAAAATATATCCTGTGAAAATAAGAGTTTTGAAGATGTAGTTTTTGATATATTCAGCGAAGGCAAAAAGGAGGACTAAAATGAGTAAATATTTACCAACTTTTTTTAATCAGCTGAATATACAATTAAGCTATAAGTTTAACTTTATTTCCAATATATTTGTTAATATATTAAGTATTTTAATTTCTATATTTACTTGGAAGGGTATTTTTGAAAGTACTTCAGTTGAAACCATTGGAGGTTTTACTAAAACTCAAATGATTTATTATATAATTATTTCAAATATTGGGATGATTCTATTTTCAAGTGAAAATGTAGTTAATATGGGGCATCTTGTTAGAAGTGGAAAGCTTACTTCCATGTTGA
>CABRGI010000169.1 GCA_902470455.1 uncultured Parvimonas sp. | reverse complement strand
GCAGATTACCTTGCACTTGATAGAAGTAATCTCTCAAGAGAACTTGGAAAATTAAAAAAAGAAGGCATAATAGACTTTGAAAAAAACAAATTTAAACTACTATAAAAGACCTGTAAAATCACAGGTCTTTTGTTTTAAGAATTTAATTGTTCCAATCTCCATTAATAATTTTTCTATAATTTTCCGGATCAGTATCTCCTTCTGTATTAATCAAAAGAATAACAGAATTTTCATCTATTTTCATTTTTTTCTTCATTTCTTCCATAGAAGATTCTGTCAAAACTCCAAGTAATGCACCCATTGTTGAAGCACCTGATTCTCCGGAAATAATTTTTAAATCTTCTCCTTTATTGAAAGCATAGGCTCTCATTCCATCAACTGCCATATCATCAGAACCAGAAATATAAAAGTCAGTGTAATTCCAAATAATTGGCCAAATAAGACTACAAATAGAACCACAATTCAATCCTGCCATAATAGTTGTTGGAGCTCCTCCTACAGAATAAGATTTACCATCTCCTATCTCTGCAGAACGATAAATACAATCTGCAACATTTGACTCCACAATAGTAAATATAGGTTTTTTATTTTTATAATGTTCTACAAAATATGCAATCATTCCACCAGCCATTGAACCAACTCCTGCCTGTAAAAAAATATGTGTAGGAATTACATTTAATTTTTCTAACTCATCAGTAATTTCATAAGCCATTGTAAGATAACCTTGAATGATCCAAGTCGGAATTTTCTCATATCCATCCCAAGAAGTATCTTGAATTAATATCCAACCATGTTTTTTACTCATTTCTAAAGCATATTTTACTGTATCATCATAACTTAAATCTGTAATCTCTACCTCAGCAGGTCCAACTTTACGAATTGCTTCTGCACGAACTTCCGCAGTTCCATAAGGCATATATACATGAGCTTTACATCCAAATAATCCTGATGCCCAAGACACACCTCTACCATGATTTCCGTCTGTACATGTTACAAATTCAATCTGTTCAAGCCTTTTTTTATACTTTTCAGATAATAAATCATTTAAACTTGTAGTATCTGGATTAAGATTTAATTCATCACATAAAATTCTAAACATCGCATAGCTTCCACCAAGTCCTTTAAATGCATTAAGTAAAAAACGCTTTGACTCATCTTTTACATAAATTGAACCCACATTCAACTTTGAAGCCAAATTAGGAAGACAAACAAGTGGAGTTTTCTTGTATTCCTCAATTTGTTTATGAAATTTCAATACAGACTTCGCCTGTTCATCGCCATATAATTTTATATTCAATTCCTTTTTTGTATTTGAACTCTCAAGAACTTTTATCTTTTCAAATTTACTATCCATTTTAAAATCTCCTTTCAAATTGACTGTAAAATTATAAAACTTAAAATTTAATATTCATCATCTATTTCATCTAATTCATCCTCAGTACATTTTCTTAAAATATGTTTTACTTTATTAAGTGGATAAGGAACATATTTTTCCTTATAATATTCTACACTTTTAACTTCTACTATTTCCACTCTGTTTTTATCTCCTGCAGGAACTAAAACATAATCTCCCTCACTGATGGAATCATCTGTAGTTATATAATAATAGTATTTATATGAATTTCTAAATTCAACTTTGCAATAAATAAATTCTCCATACTCACGTCTTGGCTTATCATAAAAATCCTTACTTAAAACTTCAATTTTATAAAAATATATCATAAAACTCTTAATTTCTTCAATTATTTCTTTCCATTCATAAGGAAGTCCTTCTTTATCATAAGAACCCTTAAGAACTTTTCTAGGAGATTTTTTAAAATCTACAATCATCTCATAATCTCTTTTTTCATTAGGAATTTCAACAAAATTATCATTTTTTTCTCTAGTCTCAAGCATATTTGGATCATATAAAGCCTCTAATAAATCTTTAAAATGTTTATTTACATTTAATTTCATATAATAATTTACATCATCACTTATCTGAGTATGTTCAATAGAATTGCTATCCCTATCTAAAATTAGTTCTTCAATATATACTATGTCCTTATTATTTACATTTTTAACTTTTTTATAATTCAACTGAATTCGATTAATTTTATCATACTCACAATTATCAAATAAAATTAAATTATCATAATTCAATATTTCTCTAATTCTTTCAGAAAGACTTTCTCCATCAACTCTTATATTATACCTTAGATTACTTTCATACTTATAACCTTCATAATTTGAATCTGTAAGCTCCATTTGCCAATATCCGATTTCTATTGAATGTTCTAAACTGTAATAAACATAATTATCCTCTAAAAATTTAGAAATCAGCTTAAAAATTTTCTTTACTTTTTTATCATCAATTTTAAAATTCTTTATACTTGTACTTTCATTTTGCTTTTTCCAATAATAATAATTTGAAACACAGACATCTCCATTAATATTTATAAAAATATTCTGTTCAATCTCCTTAAGTTCTTCATTAGGAAACCTATAACCAACATTATTTGAAGTTATTTTTATTTCATTTATTTTCTTTCCAATTGAAAAAGGATTCATCTTTAAAACAAAAAGAATCTGATTAAAAATACATTCAATACATAAACGATATTCTTTTATATCTCTACAATATTTAAAAGCCTTAAATTTAATAAGTAAAATTGACGTAAGGGCAGTTAAATCTAAATAATGCTCTATAACATATTTTAATTTAATATGAGATTTAATTTTTCTAAAGAAATTCTTTGAAAAACGCAAACCAGAATTTTCAAAAATATCTAATTTTCGATATTCTTCAAACATCTTATTAAAATTTTTCTTAAATTCATAATCACTTACATTAGTAATATAATTTTTCCACTTATTTATAAATTGATAAAGACCTAAATTATCCATAATTACTCCATTAAAATATTAATTTATTCAGTTTTTACTTATACACATTAATATTTAGTTATCTATTTTTTTATGTTATCGTGTTCTCAATCTCCACAACAACTTCACAATGTGCTGTTTTACTAAACATATCACATAGTTTTACTTTCTTTAATTCAAATCCA
>CABRGI010000168.1 GCA_902470455.1 uncultured Parvimonas sp. | reverse complement strand
TGTTTTAACATATTTAATTTGTATAAAATCAGAAAAAATAGTTGATTTTATTGGAAGATATTTAACTCCAACATTATTAGTATTTTTGATTATTATGATTATAACAGGAATTATTTCTCCAGTCGGTAAAATTCAACCGGGTGAAGATTTGCAAAAAGTAATGTATGAATCTTTTATAAATGGTTTTCAAACTCTAGATGGGCTTGGTGCAGGACTTTTTAATGCTGTTATAATAAATGCCTTAATTTTCTATAAAATTAGAAAAGAAAGAGAAAAAAAGGTAATATTATCTTCTTCCATAGTAGCTTTTATTTGCTTAAGTGTAGTTTATGGTGGACTTTGCTTCTTGGGTGCAAGTTCAAAACTAAATGTTGAAGGTGCAAAAAACGGAACAGTTATTTTGCTTCATTTTACAAATTTATTATTTGGACGTTCTGGAATTTTAATGCTTTCTGTAATTGTAATTTTAGCTTGTCTTACAACTTCAGTAGCTCTTACAGGTGGTGTTTCTGAATATCTTTCAGAATTAGTACCAAAAATTTCTTATAAAGTATGGGTTATGATTGTTTGTTTTGCAAGTTTCATTTTCTCATGCCTTGGAATAGATGCAATTATAAAATTGGCAGTTCCACTTTTATTTACATTGTATCCACCGATAATTATATTGATTTTAACAAGTGTATTCAGAAAAAGATTTTCCTGTGAAAAGGCTATAAAATATTCTGCAATTGTAGCATTAATTATTGGATTTATGACAGTGTTAAATGATTCATTTGAAATATTTGGATTTATAAAATTATTACCACTTAGTTCATTAAGTTTTGGATATTTAATTCCAGCTATAGCTGTATTTGTTTTAGTTGCATTATTTGAAAAGAATACTGGAGATCATATTGATATTCCTAAAGTATTTAATACAAGAATAACTTTACATGATGAAGATGTAGGAATGCTTTATTATTTATCAGAAAAAATAGATGAACCAAAGTCTGAAGTTATAAGAAAAGCGATAAAGAATTTATATGATGAAATAAAAGATAAAGAATAAGATAAAAAAAGGTTGGGGATTTTACTCCTCAACCTATTTTTTTGAAAAAATTTATTTTTTCTTTGCTTGATTTGCAACAGAATTTATTTTTGCATTTATTAATTCTTGATTTCCCAAATAGTATTTATTTGTTACTTTAAAATCATCATCGAATTCATAAACTAAAGGAATTCCTGTAGGTATATTTACTGAAATTATTTCTTCATCTGTTAAATTATCTAAATATTTAACCAATGCTCTTAATGAGTTCCCATGTGCAGTTATTAGAACTCTTTTTCCGTCTAACATATCTTTTTTTATAACTTCTTCATAATAAGGAATAACTCTTTCAATGGTATTTTTTAAACTTTCATTATAAGGTAATTCACTTTTATCGACATTTCTATAGGGTTCTTGATTATGAGGACATCTTTCATCATCCTTATCAAGTGCTGGAGGTGGTACATCAAATGATCTTCTCCAAAGTTTTACTTGTTCTTCTCCATATTTTTCGGCAGTTTTAGCTTTATTTAAACCTTGTAATGCTCCATAATGTCTTTCATTTAATTTCCAAGTTTTTATAACAGGTAACCACTGTCTATCCATTCTCTCTAAAACAATATTTAGTGTGTTAATCGCTCTTTTTAAATATGAACAGTAGCATACATCAAAGTCAAATTCATTTTCCTTTAAAGAAAAACCTGCTTCATTCGCTTCGATAACACCTTTGTCTGAAAGACCTACATCAGTCCATCCTGTAAACAAATTTAATTTGTTCCATTCGCTTTCTCCATGTCTTATTAAAACTAATTTCATTTTTAAAAACTCCTTTAATTTTTCTTATAATAATTATATTATAAATAACAAAACTTTACAAGAAAAAACTTGTTTAATATCTCTTTTAATGATAAAATAATAATTGGATTTATTTGTTTTTTTGGAGGAAATATGTTACAAAAACATTAGAGCTATGCCATACTTAATATGGACGACTTTATTTACTATAGTTCCTTTGATTTTTATAATTTATTATTCTTTTAAAGTTAAAGATGAAAATTTGGTTTTTACTTTGGATAATTACAAAAAATTTTTTACATCAACTTATGTAAAAATTATCTTTGTATCTTTGAAATTATCTTTACTTTCAACTTTTTTATGTCTAATTTTAGGCTTTCCTGCAGGACTTTTTTTAAGCAGGATAAAAGATGAAAAGCGAAGAAATATCTTTGTTTTACTATTCATTATGCCTTTGTGGACTAATTTTTTGCTTAGAACTTACTCTTGGATGAGTATTTTTAGAGAACAGGGAATAATTAATCAATTACTTATAAATATTGGAATTATAGAAAGTCCTATAAAATTTTTAAACAATAACTTTGCAATTATTATAGGAATGATTTACAACTTTTTACCTTTTATGGTACTTCCAATTTATACAGCACTTATAAATATTGACAAAGAATATATTGAATGTGCTAAAGATTTGGGAGCAAAAGGAAAAGATTTGTTTTTAAGAATTATTTTTCCACTAAGTTTTAAGGGAGTAGTATCAGGTTGTATTATGGTTTTTATGCCTTCTGTTACAACCTTTATAATTTCTGACCTTCTTGGCGGAAGTCAGAATATGTTAGTTGGAAATTTAATTCAAAGAGAGTTTTTACAGGCTAGAAACTGGGAAACAGGTTCAAGCATTTCTTTAATTATGATTTTTATAATTTTTGCAAGTCTTATACTTTTTAAATTGTTTATAAATAAATCAGAGAGTGAATTTGTAGAAGGATTTAAAATATGGTAAAAAAACATACGGGGAAAATATATCTATTTTTGTGTTATATATTTTTATATATGCCAATTGTATTTATGATGATTTTTTCCTTTAATGAGTCAAGATATAACAATGCTTTTACAGGTTTTAGCTTAAAATGGTATGCAGAGCTTTTTAAAGATGAGTCCGTTATGAAAGTTTTTTTTCAAACTTTAATAATAACGGGAATTGCGACTGTCTTTGCACTTATAATCGGAA
>CABRGI010000167.1 GCA_902470455.1 uncultured Parvimonas sp. | reverse complement strand
AAAAATATAGAAGATTTGATTAATTTTATAAAAGAAAATCCAAGTGAAAAGTTTTTTGTTTGTGGAGGAATGAGTATTTATAAGCAATTAATTGGTTTTTGCTCAAGAATGTATATTACAAAATATGAAGAAAAAGAAATAATAGATGCGGATAGTCATTTTCCTGATATTGATGAAAGTATGTGGAAGATTACTGAAAAAAATGAAGGTAAAAATGAAAATCCAAAATTGACTTTCTATACTTATGAAAGGATTTAAAATATGAAAAATGAAGATATAAATATAAAAAAGGGTAGAAAAAAACAGAATAAAGCAAAAAAATGGTTTTGGAATATATTATTTGTAATATGTTTGGGAGTCTTTGCTTATTCTGCAGGACATATAATCAAAGATTATTACGGTTCATATAAGGCAGGGAAAGATTTAAACAGTTTAAAGGAAACTGTTTTTAAGGCACCGTCGGCAAATTCAGGCGAAAAAGAAAAAAATACTGAAAAAGTTGTAAACTTGGAAGAGTTAAAAAAATTAAATTCTGATTCAATAGGTTGGCTTGAAATTCCGGGAACAAATATAGATGAACCTTTAGTTCAAGGCAAAGACAATGATTACTATTTATGGAGAGATTTTAAGAAAAACACTTATCCTGTAACAGGAACTTTATTTTTAGATATGTATAATAAGGCTGATTTTTCTGAAAGAATTACTTATATATTTGGACATAATATTTGGGATAAAACTAAATTTTATGACTTAAGAAAATTTGAAGATCAATCATTTTTAGAAAGTCATAAGACATTTTATGTTTATACAGAAAAAGGAAAGTTAGAATATGAAGTACTGGGAATTGACTTGGTGGATCCTGACACTTCACTTTATGAACTAAGTTCAAAGAGAAATGAAGATGTAAAGGCGATGAAAAAAGAATTGGCTAAACATATTCCAAAAGCTGAAGTTGATAAGATTGATGAAAATACAAAACTTCTAATGCTTGTAACTTGTAAGACACCGGATGATAATACTGCGAGAAGAATTTTGTTTGCAAAATTAAAAGAGAAGTAAATTTTTAAGGAGATTTTACATCTCCTTTCTTTTTTGTGAAAAATTGTAAATTTTAAGGATTTATAGTATAATTTGTATTGACATTAGAGTTTTTGGTCTTAATATAAAGGAGAATTATGGACAAGATAAGTGTTATTGTACCTGTATATAATGTAGAAAAATATGTAAAAAAATGTTTGGAGTCAATTGTAAATCAAACATATAAGAATATAGAGATTATAATAGTAAATGATGGAGCAACAGACAATAGTGAAAATATATGTAGAGAATTTGTTCAAAGTGAAAACAGAGCAAAACTTTATACTAAAGAAAATGGCGGATTATCAAGTGCAAGAAATCATGGAATGAGGTTTGCAACTGGAAAATATGTATTATTTATAGATTCTGACGATTACATTGCAGAGGGAATGGTTGAAGAACTTTATAAAAATATAAAAAAAGAAGATGCTGATGTATCTGTTTGTGGAGTTTATAATGTCTATTCAGACAATCAATCTCCACAATGTAAGGAAGAAATTTATTTTTATTGTGGAAAGGAAAGATTTTTAAAAGAGTATTTTATCGGAGAAAAAATTCCCGGAACTATCTGTAATAAACTTATATCCTATGAAATCGCAAGTAAGATTTTATTTCCAGTTGGAAAAATTTATGAGGATGCTTTTTATCAGTTTGAGCTTGTAAAATATGCTAAAAATTATGTTGTAACTACAAAGCCTTATTATTATTATTTTCATAGAGAAAATAGCATTACAACAAAGCCATATACTGTAAAAAATATGAATTGTATAGAGATTTATTCCAATTTTTATGACTATATAAATAGAGAAATTCCTTCTCTTTCAGAATATGCTTTTTTCAGGCTTTCCTACGCTCATTTTATGGTTTTTGATAAAATGTTATTGAGTGAAAAATATAAAGATATTTCAGAATATAATGAAGTTTTAGGATTTTTAAAGAAAAATTTTTGGAGAATTTACAAAAATAAAAATTTCAGAAAAGGTAGAAGAATTGCCGTGTTAATGCTAAAATTAAATGTTAAATTATATAGATTTTTACTTTTAAAAGATTTAAAGAAAAAAGGGGTAAATGCTTAATGAAAAAAAAATATCTTTCTATGGATGAAATAAAATCCGTAGAACTTGAAATTTTAAAATATGTTCATGATTTTTGTGTCAAAAATAATATAAAATATTTCTTAAATTATGGAACATTAATTGGAGCAGTAAGACATAAGGGATTTATTCCTTGGGATGATGACATAGATATTTGTATGTTTAGAAAAGACTATGAAAAGTTTATAGATTTATTTTCAAAAGATGATGGAATTTATAAGATTTTGTCTTTAGAAACTGATGACAAATACTATAATAATTTTATTAAAATTGTAAATTCAAAGACTAAAATTGAAGACGAAAGAAATTATAAAACTTATAATTCAGGAATTTTTATTGACATTTTTCCAATGGACTTTTTTGATGATTTAATTTTAGTTGAAAAAACATATAAATTGGAAAGTTTTAAACTTCTATCTTTTTCAAAAAAAGAAAATATTCAGTATGGAGACAGCAAACTGAAAGATTTTATAAGATTGTTTTTCTGGACAATATTAAAACCTGCATCTCCAAGATTTTTTGCGAAAAAAATCAAAAAAGCTGTTGAAAGTTATTTCAAAGAAAATGGAAAGTATTTAGGAGTTGTAGGTTGTTCAAAGTGGAAATATGATGATGTGTTTGACTATAATCCGTTTGACGAACTGATAGAGATTGACTTTGAAGATTGTCATTTTTTTGCACCGAAGAAATATGATGAGATTTTGAGAAAATACTATGGGGATTATATGGAATTTCCACCTGCTGAAAAGAGAGTATATCCTCATGAAATTAAGGCTTATTATATAGATTAGGAGAATTAAGATGAAAGAAAGACTCACAGTTGATGAGCTAAAAAAATATGAATTAAATATTTTAAAGTTTATTGATTATGTTTGTAAAAAATAT
>CABRGI010000166.1 GCA_902470455.1 uncultured Parvimonas sp. | reverse complement strand
ATGTTCTTGAAATAACATCTTCTACACCATCTATTTTCATTATTTCTTTTTTTAACTCTTCAGCATCTCTATCACTACCATCTAAAATTACCATTACTGTAGCTGCATTTTTAAAATCTTTATCTAAAATATTTTGTCCTTGAGTAGATTTTAAATCAGCAGGTAAATATGAAAGAATATTATAATTTTTTTTTCTCTTTTTTTTTTTTTTTATTTTTGTAACTTATTATTGACGGAATCAATAACATTGTCATTATTAATAACACAAGTCTTGGATGGTGTGAAATAAATTTTGTAAATTTTCTCATATTAATCTCCATTACTTATCAATATTTTTTTTATTACTTCAAATAAAACAGCTTTCATTTCATCAATTGATAAAATAGAATCTTTCATAATTGCACTCTTACAAGTAGAAATTACTATTTCTATGGTTAATGAAAGGATATATAACTTTTGTGAATAAGAATATTTATGTGAAAACAACTTCTCATACTTACTAAGTATAAACTTTAAAGTTGTATCAGCCTCTATAAATCTTTTATCATTTTCAATCTTTGTATATAAAGTCCAATTAATATTTTGAGATATTAGCTCTAAATCGAATGGATTTTCAATCAAATAATCAATGATATAATTCACAAAACAAGTATATCTTTCAATAGGATCAGTTTGTGTACATTTATGTTCAGCTTGAACAACTAAATTAATAGCTTTATCTAAAATTATTTTTTCTTTTAAATCTTGTTTACTTTTAAAATATAAATAAAAAGTTCCCAACCCAAACTCAGTTTTTAACATAATATCTCTAATCGTCGTTTTCTCATATCCTTTTTTCTGAAATATATCAAGTGCGGCTTGAATAATTTTATATTCTTTACTCATTTTTTTATCTTTAATATTAGTCATAATTCTCTCCTTTTTATAAACTGAACAATGTTCATTATTTTTACATTGAATATTATAGCACTTTTATGAACAATGTTCAATACTTTTTTTGAAATTTTTTTATTATTTTTGCTCTTATTGTAAAAACCTTATTATTAATTCAAACATAAAAAAAGCTAGGAAAGAATCCTAACTTTGATATATAATTAACTTTATTTATTTGTAGCTCCCTTACTTTTTAACAATTTTTCCATTTTTTCAGTATAATGTACACTTCCGTCAGAAAGTATCCAATATGCTTCTGCTCCATTTACTTTTTCTAAAAGTTTTTTTCCTTCTTCTACATCCATTAAAAATAAACTAGTTGATAGAAAATCTGCAAGACCTGAATCATCACACAAAACAGTTACACTTTTAATTTTATCTTTAGGATATCCAGTTTTTGGATCTATAATATGATTATACGCTTTATCTCCAACAAAATAAAATCTTTGATAATCTCCACTCGTTACTGCACAAGTTTCATCAGTATAAATAACTTCTTTAATATCAACTTTGTCAGAATCAAACTTTGGGTCTTGAATTCCTATTCCCCATTTATTCTTATCTTTTTCTAAAGGACTTCCAATAGCTTTTACATTTCCTCCAGCTGAAATTATTGCAGATTTTAATCCCATTGATTTTAATTTATTCATCACTTTTTCTACTGAATAACCTTTTGCGATAGCTCCAACATCTAGCTTCATATCCCTATCTTTTAGAAAAACAGTACTATTCTCTTTATCAATTACAATATTATTAATATCTGTGTGTTTTAATCCCTCTTTTATTTTATTATCATCCGGAAGTTTCCCTTTAAGATTAACTGCCAAATCTTTTTCGGCTCTCCAAAGTTCTGTTACACTTCCAATAGCTATATTATTTTTATCTGATAATTTTTTATAATTTTCAATAGAAAATTCCAACAGCTCTATAATCTCTTTATCAACCTTTACAGGTTCTTTCCCTGCATTGTCATTTATAGATTTTATATTATTTTCGCTTGCATTTTCAAAAGAATTGTAAAGGTTGTGATACCTTTTCATATCTTCTTCCAATACTTTAAAATATTTATTAAATTCCTCTTCATTCTCACAATAAGCACTAAATGCTATATCTGTATCAAAAACACCAAAAAAAGATTTTGAGAATTTCTTAAAACTTGTACTCTCATTATTTTTCACATTTTTTTTAGATTCCTCGTTTTCGGCTTTTTTTGAACAAGCTCCAAAAACTAAACAACATAACAATAACCCTATAATACTTCTATTAAATTTTTTCATCTTTCTCCAACTTCTATTAAAATTTTTTATGTCTTAAATACCAAATAGGATATATACTCGAAAATCCATCATAAATATCATTAATCTTCATTATCTTTTCATTTACAATCTCATCATCTATCTCTCTATCTTCAACAAAAATATCATATAAATTTTCAATTATAGTATATACACCCAAAAGCTTGAAAAACATTCTAGGAACATTATTATTGAAATAACCATCTACTATTCCAGTCAATAAATTTGAATTATTAAAATATAAATTCATATTTCTAAATTCAAAATAAGAGTCTGATCTTAAAATTTTATACTCCTCTATAATTTGAAATTTTCCATCTTTCGTAATTTTAATATCCTCAAGACCATTAATTCCTATAATAGTGGTACATATCCTATCCTTTAAGCAATATCTATTTCTATCCAAAAAATCTAAAAGAACATAATCAAAATTTCCTCTAAACTGACCAAGTCCATACTTATGCAAAAATTTATTTATCCTATAATTATAATGCTTATTCCATCTACCACAATCACAGCCTTGAAAACTTCTATGATATTCAAAAATAAATTTTCCTATTCTAAAGCCTATATAATAGGACTCTTCTTCACTTAAATTATTTTTTTCATCAATAATAAAAGGAATAATCCTATAACAATACTTATCATTTAAAATTCCAATATCCGAATAAGTAATATTATGAAAATTCTCTGATAAATTATTTAAACAATCGAAAATCTTATTTATCTTAGAAAATTTTCCACAAGGAAATAAATTTAAAATATACTTTTCATTTTTATTTTCTAAAATAAATTCTTTTTCACTTATTTTATTTAATTTTAATTTATTTT
>CABRGI010000165.1 GCA_902470455.1 uncultured Parvimonas sp. | reverse complement strand
AATTTATTAACTTTTATTTTACCATAAATACAAAAAGTAGTCAAAATTTTGATAAAAGTATTATCAATTTTAAATTACAAGTTCCAATCCGTTTTTGTTAAGTTTATATACCTTATCACAAACCTCATTAATATATTTTTTATCGTGAGAAACTGAAATTATTGATCCTTTATATGATTTTAATAATTTTCTGATTTCAACTGAAGAAAAAGGAGATAAATTTCTCGTAGGTTCGTCCAAAATTAACACTTCGGGATTTTCTAAAATCATTTTTAAAAAGTAAATTTTTGCCTTTTGTCCTCCGGAAAGTGATTTTAAATTATGAAACATCTCATCAGAAGTAAACTTCTTTGACCCCAAAAATGTCCTAATTTTCGTAGTCTCTTCCTTTTCGTAAGTCTTACTCAAATAATCTATAATGCTCATATCAACATTCATTTTATCATCATAATTCTGAGGCATATAAGCAATCTTTACATTTTTCTTTATATTATCCAAAATTATCTTTAAAAGAGTTGTCTTTCCTATTCCATTTTCTCCTATTATACAGATTTTATCGGTACCAAATACCTTTAATTCTATATTTTCACTCAAAATTTTAGAACCAATAATAAGTTTTTCCAAATTCAAATCCAAAATTTCCTTTTTTGAAGAATAATTAACAGCTTCATCAAATTTTACAAAAATAGATTCTTCATAATCGGGAAAATCAAGTAAATTCTCCTTTTCTTTTTCAAGTCTTCTCCCTATAGACTTTACAGTATGCATTTTTATTTTCAGCTCTGTCCCCCAAAAATCATTTTTTGTACTTCTGATTTCATGTTGCACTCTTTCATATATTTTCTGATATTTTCTTTGTTTCTTATCAAATTCTTCTCTTTGTTTTTTTGCAATTCTCTCCTGTCTTTCAATAGCATTTCCTCTATTCTCAACATAATTCTCATAATCCAACTTTTCAATTGAAATCTTCGGCTTTTGTTTTCTCATAAGCTGTTCAATATGAATAATTACATTTGCACAATTTTCAATTAAATCCTCATCGTGAGAAATAAAAATTATTGGAATATCAATGTTTTTTATGAAATTCTTAAGCCATTCAATAGAATTTATATCCAAATCATTACTAGGCTCGTCCAATAAAAGACAAGTCGGCTCTTTCATAAGTTCGCAAAGTAAAATAAATTTAATTCTTTCTCCACCTGATAATTCACTTATCCTTTGCTTTTCATTTATTAAATTTTCATCAAAATTCAACTCCTTTAACAATTTATAAAATAAATTATAGTCAAAATAATCCTCTTTAATTTTATTTTCAAGATATTCCTTTGTTGAAAAATCTAAAATCTTTGCTTCTAAAATCTGTGGTAAATATCCTATAACTTCATTTTTCTTATTTATCTCTCCACTTATTTCAGCATATTCTTTTAAGCCCTCATCATCTACTATCGCCTTTAAAATGCTGGACTTTCCGTTTCCCTCTTCTCCAATTATACAAACTTTCATTCCACTTTCTAAAGAAAAGCTGAAATCTTCAATCACAGTTCTTAAATCATTCACTAAATATATTGATAAATTTTTTATACTAAGCATATATCCTCCTAAATTAAGCCACAAAAAAATGGCAATCCACTTATTGCCATTTCAACATTCACTTTGCAACTCAAAAAGGAGTTCTAAAAAAGAACACAAAAAGGAATGTATAACTAAAATGGCAACAAAAAACTAAGCTCTAAAAAGCTATTAAATTTCTGTCTCATAATAGTTATCTTATTAACATTCCTTCCTCCTGAATTTTTTATTAATTTTTGATATCTTCATATCATCTAAATTTTAACACAAATAAATTAAAGTGTCAAATTTTAATTAAAGTAAATAAGTATTCCTGCTACTATAATTACTAAAAGTATTCCCAAAAGAATATTTTTTCTTTTTATTCTTTTATCTTCGTATTCATCTGCAGATTTTTCGAAATCTTTAAGTATATCTTTAGGAATTGAAACCCTATTTACTTCTTTTTTGTCTCCGTCTTTATAAATATAATAAAGTTGTTCTCCATCCATCATTTTATAAGAATAGTTTCCAATACTATAACCACTTGTATAATCAGACAAACTAGAATTTGATGTGGAAATAATACTTTTTTCTGTAAACATCTCCGGCTCTAAAGTATCAACCATAGCTTTTGCCTTTTCTAAATCAAAATTATATTTGTCTTTTACATATTTTACAGCTTCTATTTTTCTATTTTCTCTTATCAGTGCATATAAATCATTATCATATATCCTTGATATTATTGAATTTTTAAACATATCGGAAAAATCAGTTTTTGATAAACCATGATTTTTACCTTCAAAAAATTCCAAGGTTTTTGTCATCTTATCAACTGTTTCTTTTGCGTCTTTAAAATCCATATTATATTTATTTTTAACATACTTTACAGCTTCTTCTTTTCTTTTCTGTTTTAATAAATCATATAATTCTTCGTCCATTGCTCACTCCAATATAATATATAGATTTCAAAAATTTTCAATATTTTCATAGACAAACAGTTTTAATCCATCCCAATAGTCAAAAATCAGATTTCTTTAAAATGTTAAATTTTAATTAAAGTAAAAATAAATTCCAACTATTAATGCTACCAACAAAATTCCCCAAAAGATATTTTTTTTCCTATATTCTTTATCTTCATATTCATCTGAAGCTTTTTCTCCAGCTTTTTCAAACCATTTCAATATTTCACTAGGAATTGCAGTCCTACCGACTTCTCTTTTTTCTCCATCTTTATATGCAAAGAAATGTTGTTTCCCATCAATCATTTCATAGGAATAACTTTCGTTTCTATAACCACTTCCACATTTAGAAAAATCAGTTTTTGATGCAGAAACAATATTTTTTTCTGTAAATGCCACTAAATTATTTATATCTAAACTATCAACTATATTTTTTGCCGTTTTTAAATCAAAATTATATTTGTCCTTTACATATTTTACAGCCTCAATTTTTCGATTTTCTTTTATCAAAACATATAAATCATCATCGGAAATTTCAGAAGTATCTAAATTTTTATTATCAGAAGAATCTT
>CABRGI010000164.1 GCA_902470455.1 uncultured Parvimonas sp. | reverse complement strand
CAAAAAGAGGACATTTCTTTAAAGTTTATTAAAGGACAAATGGGTTTTGATAATAAATATGAAATTACGCCAAAAGATAAACTAAAAGAAATATCTAAAATTTTTGTAGAAAAAAATGAATATGAAAAAAAAGATTATAAAGTTGCAGTATTCGGAAAAGCATTTTATTTAGATTTATCTAATAACTTTTTATATCTAGGACAGGATCCAAAGGATAATGAAGTAATAAAAATTGAGTTTAAGGATAATAGTAGTATTTCATTTAAAAAAGTTGGAAATGATTTTATCAAAGTAGAAGAAAAAAAGAATGAAACTCCTTCTACACCTAGTGAAAATCCTAATAACAATGAACAAAAAGAATTTTCATTAAAGGCAATTAGTGAATTAGTTTTTGAAAATAAATATTCTTTTGAACCTAAAGATAAGATTGGTAAGATTAAGCAAATATTTTTAAATAATAAAGAGTATAGAAAAACAAGTAGCAAAGCTGCTGTTTTTGGAGATAATTATTTTATAGACGTAGCAAATAAAGTTTTGTATCTTGGACAAAAAGTACCTGACGGATATATAGTTAAATTTGTTTTTGACGACAATTCTTCAGTTTCTTTTGAGAGAAAAGGGACAGAATTTGTTAAGAAAGAGAGTAATTATTCTAAAAAATATCATTTAAGAATAGTTGGTTCTTTTGAAGCGGCAATTATAGGTCAACAAAAATATGACGCAGTTTCCTCTGCTACCGGCGGTGGAGTAAATTCAAATAAAAATAGTAATGTAAAATTACAAATTGCATATACAGATAAAGAAACTCCTTCTGATTCAGATTTTAAAGATGCAAAAGATGTAGCAAATGATTTGCAATTGGAAGCAAAAATTATTTCTGAAGATTCCGGTATGCAAGCAAAATATTCTAAAATGGATAACAGTATTAGATTATCAGGAATTCCAACTAAAAAAGGAAATTATAAGATTTTTGTTCAAACTAAAGATGAAAAGATAAAATCAAATGAATTAGATTTTGAAGTTTTTGATTCAAATGAAGTCACTCTTGAAGAAAGATTGGTTGAGAGTGAATTTAGAGCCTTAAAAAATCCTGAAACAAAAAAAGAATGGGATATGAAGCCTTGGGTAATCAAAAAGTTTGGAAAAGATAAGGAAGAAGTAACAGTTCCAAAAAATCTAAAACTTTGGTTCGGTTCAAGGGAAAGTGGAAAATATTCAGAACTTGGATATCCAATAGGAGAAAATGAATCTACAACTCAAACTTTAATTGTTACAGGAGAACTTTATCTTATAAATATGAAAATTTTAAGTTCTGTAAATATTGTTGTAAAAGACGGTGGAAAACTTAATCTTTCAGATTCATCACTATATGGTAAAATAACTGTTGAAAATGGTGGAACTCTTGAAGTAAATTACGATAACTATCATAAGAGTTTTGCAAGTGGGTCTTCTATAAATGGTCAAATAATTTTAAAAGACGGTGCAACATTACAAAATTCTGTTATTTATTCTAATGCAAATTATTTAACTGATGGAAAAACAGCAAAACATATACAAACTCCGGTTGTAAGTGTTCAAGGAAATGCAACAATAAAAGGTGATGTATTTATAAGAGGAGATGAAGCTCCTACAGGTGAACAATATAAAGGACAAGGAGCAATGGAAATTGCAGAAGGCAAAACATTGACTATTGAAAAAGATGCTAAACTTGGTCTTTTTGCAGGTGGACGTTTTGCTCTTACAAGTACTGGAGGAGATGCTTTAAAATTAGAGGGAACAGTAACTGGAGAAGGAACTTTAATAGCTATTGGGGGAAATGGACTATTTTCAGGAAAAGGTGGAAATGGAGTTTCAGGTAATGGAACAATCTCTGTTGACAATGCATATTTGCGTGGTGGAAATAGTTATATGAGTAAAAACGAAGGTGGAAAAGCTGTTGTTGATTCAATAATTATTGAAAAAAATACTAAAGGTTACACAATAGACGGTAAAAATTCTACAAATTCAGTTGAAAATGCTAAACTTCAAAACGAAGCACCTAATTGGAACGGATATACTGCTCCAAGTAAAGAATTATTATATAAATTAAGTACAGAAAATGCTCCGTCAATTGTTGGAGAAAGAGAAAAAGAAAAACTTGAAAAAGAGTTAGAAAATACAAAAAAAGAACTTGAAAATATCAAACAAAAGCTTGAAAAGTTAGAAAAGGAAGTAAAAAATCCTAAAAAAGATTCAGAAAAACTTAAAAAAGAACTTGAAAATATCAAACAAGAGCTTGATAATGCTAAACAAAATTTAGAAAAAGCGAAACAATTTGAGGGTGATAAGCAAAATGAAATTGATGAACTTGGTAAAAAAGTAAAAGAATTTGAAGAAAAAGTAAATTCATTAAAAGCTGAACTTGAAAAAGGAAATAATTCATCAGATAATCAAGATAAAGATGTCAATCCTAAAATAATAGAATTTTTAGATGGTAAAAATCAAACAGTTATAAAAAATGATGACAGCAAATTTTTCTTTAGATTGGATGAAGACGTTAAAAACTTTGAAAATGTACATTTGGATGGAAAACTTGTTGAGTCATCAATGTATAAAGTAAAATCTGGTAGCACGATTGTAGAATTTACTAAAGAGTTTAAAAATTCTTTAACAGAAGGAACTCATAATATTGAGTTTAAATTTAAAAATGGCTATGCAAAAACACAATTTTCTGTTTTAGATAAGAAGGAAGATTCACAAAAAGACAAAAATAAAAATAAGCCAATTAAACCAAACAACTCAAATATTAAAAATAAGCCAATTAAACCAAACAATCCAAATATTAAAAATAAGCTTCCAAAGACTAATATTTCAAATTCATCTATATTTTTAGCTGTAACAAGTTTAGCTGGTTTTCTTTATTCAAAAAAGAAAAATAAATAGACAATAAAATACGAATAGATTATTATGAAAATCCCTAAATACTTATAAAAGATTTAGGGGTTTTTTATTGTAAAACAACAAGGTTCTCGGATACCCACTTAACGTGAAGTATAGAGGAAGAGCGGGGCAAATTATTTTAAAAACGGAAAAATTGAAAAGAG
>CABRGI010000163.1 GCA_902470455.1 uncultured Parvimonas sp. | reverse complement strand
CTTGGCTGCCGCAAGAACCACCACATCCGGTTTTTCTTCTTCAAAAAAAGCGGTACATACAATTGTAGGATTATCTACAGGATAAAAGACAGTTACCCAAGAGTGAATTTTGTCTTTTGTTTTTTCTGCAGTACCAGTTTTACCTGCAACCTTTTTTCCTCTTATGAATCCATAAAAGTTATTATCTCCAGAAGATTTTAAATAATCTTTCATAGTATCCATTATTTGTTTATCAGCAACTTTTGATAAAACTTCCGGTGTAGTTTTTTCTATTATTTTCCCGTTAGGATCTAAAATTTCTCCTACAATATAAGGTTTCATCATATTACCACCATTTGCAATAGCGCTTGTAAACATTGCTACATGTAACGGAGTAACCAAGTCTTTACCTTGACCGAATGCTCCTGTAGCAAGTTCCAAAGCAGTAGTTTTATCGTTATATGGAATTGGAGAAATAGCTGTTTTTAATTCAAAAGGAATCTCCTGTCCGAACATAAATCTTTTACTTACATCAATCATTGAATCAACTCCGATTTTTTGAACTTGATCTGCAAAATATGTGTTTGAAGATTTAATTAAAGCCTTTCTCAAATCTATATTTCCATTAGCTTCCTTTGCATAATTATTAATTTTATAATGGTCAATAGTTGTTGAACCCTTATCATTATAATTTAGGTCATCTCCACTTAATTTTTCAAGTAATGCTGTTCCAGTTACTAATTTATATACAGAACCCGGTGGAAAAAGTCCTGCGATACTTCTTGATAAAAGAGGTGCATTTTCTTCATCAGCAAGAATGTTTTTCCAATTGGCTTCTATTGTATTCGGGTCAAAAGTTGGCCTATCTGCCATTGTTATTATTGAACCGGTTTGTGGATTCATCAAAATCATAGAGCCTTTATGTCCTTCTAAAAGTGAAGAAGCATATTTTTGCAATTCAGAATTTGTAGTCAATTTTACTGAGTTACCCTCTTTTTGATCTATCAAAATTTTCTTTAATTCACCAATAGGAGTTTTATCCTGTTTGTTCAAAAGAGTTGTATTAAATTTTTTCTCGATTCCAGTCTTTCCATATTTTTTGCTATTATATCCGACTATATGGGCATAGGATTCTCCATAAGGAAAATATCTATATTTATCACCCTTTTCGTCAGTTTTAGTTTCAGCTAAAATATTTCCTTCAGAATCTAAAATATTTCCTCTTTTTAATTTGTTATCATCAACCCAATTTCTTTTATTGTCTTCAGAGTTTTTAAGTTTATCAGCCTTTACAACTTGAAAATAAGTCATATATCCAAGAATTAAAATAAATAATAAACTTATGAATGTTAAAACTCTTTTGTATCTTTTAATTTCAACCATAATTTTCTCCTATATATTCTCTTCAGAGGCATATTGTAAAATTCCCAAAGCGATGAAACTTGAGAGAATTGAAGAACCTCCATAGCTGACAAAAGGAATTGTAATTCCCGTAAGTGGAATAAGTTTTAAAATTCCACCAAACATAATCAGTGACTGAAAAGCGAAAATTAATGAAAGACAAAAAGCTACATATTTGTAAAATTTATTATGTTGCTCCATAGAGGTTTTTATTCCTCTATATGTTAGGATTAAAAACAACATAACAACTCCCATTCCCATTAAAATTCCCATTTCTTCACAAATACTTGCAAATATATAGTCACTTTCTGCAAATGGAATATAATCAGGTCTTCCAAGTCCAAGACCTTTCCCAAAAAATCCACCACTTGCAATTGCATAAAAACCTTGAATTATTTGATAACCCATTCCGTCGGCATATTTAAAAGGATCCAGCCATATTTTTACCCTAACTTTAACATGCGTAAATAAAATATATCCTAAAACAGCTCCAAAAGATAGAATAATAAGGTTTATAAACATATATTTTCTATGTGGCTCATACATATACTGTGCAAATATAAATACCCCAGAAAACACAAGTACAGTTCCCAAATCCTTTTGTAAAAATAGAAATCCTAAAAATGTATAGAAAAAGAAATGAAGACTATATTTCTTTAAAATATCTTTTTCAAATTTTTCTCTATTTTTATAAGTTCGGACGGTTGAAAAGCAAAATTTTTCCCTAATCTTATCCAGTTTTTTGCCCCATTAATTCTACTGCCCAAAAGTAATGTTGCAATAAACATAAGATAAGAAATTACAGCATAGAAAAAATACATTTTACTCCAAATTTTTAAATACTTTAAAAGTAAATATACAACCCAAAAGGCTATAATTCCTATGCAAAACCAAATAATTTGTCTATATGCCAATTTGTTATTCAGCCTGTAAATTTCTAAAATTCCAATGGAAAACAGCATATTTGCAATAAGCATTATATAATAATCGCCCCTAGTAAATTTTTGTACCATCTTTTCGGAAATATACACAAAACCAATTAAGGCAATCATAAAAAATAACTTTGTTTTGTCAAAATTAGCAAAATCCCTAGCCATTATTAGAAATAGTCCTAAAACCTGGAAGAACAACAAAAGTCCTTGAATACTCTTTGTGCTAACATAGGAATTTACATTTAAAGTTCTAAATCTTGACTTTAATTTTTTACTAATCATCATCAACTTCCTCATTTACAAACAAGAACTCAATTCTACCAACATCTATTAAATCCTTGTCTTTAAGTTCAATAGCCTCTGTAATAGGTTCTCCATTAAGTAAAGTTCCATTTGCAGAGCCTAAATCTTCAATATAATAAATTCCATCATCTTTAATAATTCTCATATGATTTTTAGAAATGAATTTATCATTTATTACTATATCATTAGAATCTCCACGACCTAATGTCGTTTCTTCATTGATATAATAATGTTCGTGAACCTTAAAAGGCAAACTTTCTTTTCTGTTTATAAGTTTTAGATAGGTATTAGAAACTTCAGTCATTTCACTTGTAGTGCTAATATCAAAGTATATCATCTTAATTATATTATAAATAAAATAATAGATAATAATTACAAAAATATATTTAAAAATTATCGCCATTAAATCATATAGCTTTAAATTTCCAAAGGTTTCGACTGAAAAAATACCCTCTAAAATATCAAAAATTTTATCCATATATCCTCC
>CABRGI010000162.1 GCA_902470455.1 uncultured Parvimonas sp. | reverse complement strand
CGTCAGACCTACTATAGATTATTTACAAGTAAATAATCTAAGTTAGGGCTAGATTCACTTCACTCGAGATGACGTATTAGGGGAATTGATTTACTAAATATCTTGACGTGAATTTTTTTACTTATCCTTACAAGTAAATAATCTAAGTTAGGGCTTGATTGACTACGCCAAAATGACGTATATGGAAAAAACTTCGTTTAATAGCTTACCGTTAAATGTAAATCAGCTTCAAAATATCTGAATAATTTCCCCAACAAAAAAGAGCTGTTTTCACAGCCCTTTTAAATTAACAACCACCTTTTAATTTTTTGCTTCTTATATAAATCTTTGGGAATTTATCATGCTGATTAAAATATCCCATAAGTTCAAAAAATTGAAAAGCTCTTTTTTGTTGATCAACGGTCATATTTGTTTTTTCTTTAATAAGTTTTTTAGCCCTTTTTGAATAAACAAAATATCCGTCAGCATTTATATCCTTAATAACTATATCATATAAATCATAATACTCTTGCTTCATCATTGTCCCCTTTTGCAGATTGAATTTCATACCAAGTTTTATATTTACCATTTAGAGCGATAAGCTCATCATGAGTACCTGTTTCTAAAACTTTTCCATTTTCTATCATAACTATTGTATCACAATTCTTTACGGTGGACAATCTATGTGCAATAATCATCGTACTTCTACCCTGTTTCAAAACATCAATTCCATAATTGATTATTTTTTCCGTTTCAGTATCAATATTTGCAGTTGCTTCATCCAAAATTAAAACTTTTGGATTTCTTACAATGGCTCTTGCAAAGCAAATGATTTGTTTTTCTCCAAGAGATAAATCTGAACCGCTTATCGCCAATTCATAATCTAAATTATCATTTCTTTTTTGTAAAAGATTTTTACCACCAACTTTTATAATCGCATCTAAAACTTCACTTTCAGTTATATTTTCTTCTTTAAGAGTGATATTATCTCTTATACTTCCTGTAAAAATATATGGTTCTTGAAGAACTACAGCCATTTGTTTTCTGTAAGATGCTTTACTTAGTGTTTTTATATTTTGTCCGTCAAGTAAAATTTCTCCTTTTTGATTGTCGTAAAATCCTAAAATCAAATTCATTATAGTTGACTTTCCACTTCCGGTAGCACCTACAAAGGCAATAGACTTTCCTTTGTCTAATTTAAAATTAACATCCTTTAAAACAGGAACATTTTCTTTGTACTCAAAGCCTACATTTTTAAATTCAATATTTCCTTCAAGGTCAATTTCTCTATCCGTAGTTTTTTCTTCTTCTATTTCAAAAATTTTGATTATTCTGTCGCAAGAAACAAGTGCAGTCTTATATCTATTTATTTGTGATAAGAAATTCATAAAAAGCCTTAAAATTCTTTTATTATATTCAATTAAAATATACAAAATCCCTACACTCAATCCCAAGCCATTAATCTTTAAAATTGTAAATACTAAAACTATCATAGCATTTGTAAAAATCATTACAAAGTCAATTAAATTCCAAGAGAATAAAGCATTTAATATAGTTCTTTTGATATAATTTTTTTCAACTTCCTTATTTTCTTTTTCAAAAGACTCAATCATCAAATCTTCATTTCCATAGACTTGAATTACAGGTAATGATTTAATCGTTTCATTATAAATTGAGCTTGTAATTCCCTCATGTTTTCTTATTGTTTTAGTAACTGCTGTAAGTTTTTCTCCGTAATATTTAGTTACCATATACATAAGTGGTAAATAAATTAAAACAATTAATAGCAGATATGGACTGATATAAAACATAACAGTAAGCATCATTGCCAAATTCAACACAAAACCCAAAAGATCATTTAAAAGAGTTTGATATAACTCTTTAATTGTATTAGTATCTGTTGTAAATCTTGAAACCAAATCTCCGGCATAAGAACTGTCAAAATATTGCATTTTAAAGTTTTGCATATGTCTTATTAAACTGAATTGAATTTTATATGCAATATTACAAGATAGTTTATTAAAACAAATTCTTACAAAGAATAAAAATACTAAAAGCAATACATTAAGTCCCAGATATAATAGTGCTTTTTGAACAATAAAAGAATAAAAATTTTCCATATTGACTAAATCTGCATCTATAATCGAAGAAATTACAGTCGGTAAATATACATCAAGAAAAACTCTAAATACAGTACAGATTGAGCCTGTAAAAAACAGGAATTTTTCTTCTAAAAGGTAGGAAGTTAAAAATTTTAATTTACTATTTTTCATCTTCTTCCTCCTTATCCAAACTTTGATACTCAAATTGTTCCTTATACCAAGAATCTCTAGAAATAAGTTCTTCATGAGTACCTCTGTCGATTATTTCTCCATTGTCCATAACTAAAATCAAATCAGAATGTTCAACTGCAGAAATTCTATGAGAAATAATTATATTTGTCCTATTTTTTCTATTTTCCTTAAGAGAATTTACAATTTTACTTTCAGTATTCGCATCAATTGCAGAAAAAGAATCGTCTAAAATTAAAATTTCAGGATCCCGATATAAAGCTCTGGCAAGAGAAATTCTTTGCTTTTGTCCTCCGGAAAGTCCAAGTCCACGTTCTCCAACAATAGTTTCAAGTCCTTTTTCTAAATTTTGTATATCTTTGTAAAAGTCTGCCTTTTTTAGAACATTTATAATTTTTTCGTCATTTTCTGCAATACTTCCAAACAAAATATTTTCTCTGACTGTTTTAGAAAGTAAAATATTTTCTTGACTTACATATCCGAATTTATTTCTTACTGACGTAATATCATAGTCTTCATAAGGAATATCATTTATAAAAATCCTATTTTTATCAAAATTATAAAATCTTAAAATCTGTTTAACTAATGTACTCTTTCCACTTCCACTTTTTCCAACTATTCCTAAAGTTTCTCCTTTATTTAACTTAAAACTGATGTCTTTAAGTGAAACTTCTTTTTCTCCGGGATAACTAAAAGAAAAGTTTTTAAATTCCATAGTGTAAAAATCCTCTAAAATCTTATCTCCATTTTCTATTTCCGTCTTATCATCAAGTAAAAGATTTATTCTATTAATTGAAACCAAAGCTCTTTTATAAGTATTTATACAATCTCCA
>CABRGI010000161.1 GCA_902470455.1 uncultured Parvimonas sp. | reverse complement strand
AACATACAAGTAGATAATTGTCAATAACATAACAACGCTTATAAAAGAACAGTATCTCTTACACAATTCATAACAACATGTAAGTATTGTTGTTTTATAACGGAACTTTTTCAAAAAAAAAAAAAAGAAGTCCTAAGACTTCTAAATTTTATTTTCAGCTTCTTCGCTTTTCTTTTTAAATATAAAAGATAATTTTGTTTCTGAAATTATTATAGCAATAAAAATTAGAACAAAACCTATAACTGATTTAACAGTTAAACTTTCAATTCCAAGTGCAACAGGTAATGCAACTCCAAAGATTGACTCACAGCCTAATATTATAGCTGCACTGCTTGGATCTGTATATTTTTGACCTAAATTTTGTAATAACAATGCAACAGCAGTACACATTACAGAAAGATACAAAACTTCAAGCATAGGTCTTAATGTAATTTGCATTCCGGCATTATTTTCTAAAGCAAAAGTAGTTATCCAAGATAAAACACCTGATACTAAAAATTGCATTATTGTAAGTACAAACGGATCTTTACCTACTCCAAGTTTTGTAACCATTACTATATGTGATGCAAATAAAATTCCGCTCAAAAGTGCAAGTGCATCTCCATAAATCGCTGTCCAACTTGAATTAAAAATTGAACCACTCTCTCCTGCCATAGCTATAAAGAATATTCCAATTATACAAAATACCGCTGCGGATACATTAAATTTATCAGGTCTAACTTTATTTGTTATCCAATATAAAAATGGTACAATAACACAATATGATGCTGATAAGAAGCCACTACGTCCAGGAGTTGTAAAAGTAACTCCAAGTGTTTGACTGGAATAAGCAACAAATAAAAATACTCCAATTATAGCTCCAGCCATCAATTCATCTTTTCTTGCTTTAAACAATTTTTTATGAAAAATAATCGCTAAAATAATACCTGCTATAGTAAATCTAATTCCCAAAAGAAAATTTGGTTTAAATACATCTGCAGCACTTTTAACTACAGTAAGGGAAGTTCCCCATAAAATAGCTACAATAAAAAGTGCAATTTTTGCTAAAAAACTGGTTTTATGTGAAATATTGTTCAAATTGTCCTCCTACTTAACTATTTTAGTTCCTGTAAGACCTTTTACAGCATCTGATGCTTTTTCAAGTAAAGTAATGATGGCACATCTATTTTCTGAACCTTTTACAAAATCTAAACAAGCCTCAACTTTAGGAAGCATACTTCCCTTTCCAAATTGACCTTCTTCAATATATTTATTAGCTTCTTCAACAGTGATTTCATCTAATTCTTTTTGTTCAGGTGTGTTGAAATTAATACAAACTTTATCAACAGCAGTTAAAATTAAAAGGAAATCAGCATCTAGTTCTGATGCAAGTTCAGCACTTGATTTATCTTTATCAATTACTGCATCAATTCCTACTAATTTACCATTTTTCTTAACAACAGGTATTCCGCCACCACCTACAGTTATAACTACAAGTCCTGCATCAACCATTTTCTTAACAGCGTCAATTTCAACAATGTGTAATGGTTTTGGTGATGGAACAACTTTTCTATATCCTCTTCCTGAATCTTCAACAAAAGTAAAGCCCTTTTCTCTTTCAAGTTCTTCAGCTTTTTCCTTTGTATAGAACATACCAACAGGTTTAGTTGGATTTTCAAATGCTTTATCGTCCTCTGCAACTTCAACTTGAGTTACAACGGAAACAGCAGTTTTATTTATTCCTTTTTCTTTAAAAGCTTGACCTAAAGCTTGTTGTAAATGATATCCAATATATCCTTGGCTCATAGCTCCACATTCAACAAGAGGCATTAAAGGAGTTTTTTCCTTTCCGTTTGCTGAATAATCCATAGCCAAATTAATCATTCCTACTTGAGGTCCATTTCCATGTCCGATTATAACATCATTTCCATCTTTAACTAAATCTGAAATTATATCGGCAGCTATTTTAACCTTCTCTAATTGCTCTAAAGGGGTATTGCCTAAAGCATTACCCCCCAAAGCTACAACTATTCTCTTTCCCATTTGTACCTCTTACCATAAAGTTGAATACATAACTGCTTTTATAGTATGCATTCTGTTTTCAGCTTCATCAAATACAACTGATTGAGGTCCTTCAATAACTTCATCAGTAACTTCCATTTCAGGAATACCAAATTTTTCAAAAATTTGTCTTCCGATAACAGTTTTTTGGTCATGGAATGAAGGTAAGCAGTGCATAAAGATAGCAGTTTCTTTAGCATTTGCCATAACTTCTTTGTTTACTTGGTATGGTTTTAATAATTTAATTCTTTCAGCCCAAACTTCATCTGGTTCACCCATTGAAACCCAAATATCTGTGTATATTACATCAGCATTTGTAGTTCCTTTTTTAACATCTTCTTCAAAGCTTACAGTACAATGAGTAGCTTTAGCGATTTCTAATGCTTTTTCTCTTAATTCTTCTTCAGGCCATAATTCTTTTGGAGCACAAGCTGTAAAGTTTACACCCATTTTAGCACAAGCTATCATAAGTGAGTTACCCATATTGTTTCTTGCATCTCCCATATATACAAAGTTTAATCCCTTTAAGTATCCGAATTTTTCTTCAATTGTTAAAAGGTCAGCTAACATTTGAGTTGGGTGGAATTTGTCAGTTAAACCGTTCCATACAGGTACTCCTGCATATTTTCCTAAAGTTTCAACTAATTCTTGGCTGAATCCTCTGTATTCAATACCGTCATACATTCTTCCTAAAACTCTTGCAGTATCTTCAATAGATTCTTTTTTACCCATTTGAGATGAACCTGGATCTAAGTAAGTAACTCCCATACCTAAGTCCATTCCTGCAACTTCGAAAGAACAACGAGTTCTTGTTGAAGTTTTTTCAAATAATAATACTATATTTTTTCCTTCTAAATAACGATGTGGAGTTCCACTTCTCTTTAAATCTTTAAAATTTCTTGAAAGATCTAAAAGGTAACGAATTTCATCACTTGTAAAATCTAATAATGTTAGGAAATTTCTTCCTCTTAAGTTTTTGCTCATAACAATTCTCCTTTAATATATATTTGGTACTATTACAGCACCCCTACATAATAATTATACTATATTAATCAAAAAATCTCGGACA
>CABRGI010000160.1 GCA_902470455.1 uncultured Parvimonas sp. | reverse complement strand
ATAATTTTACCATTGTATTCTTCTTCATATCTTACATCTAAAATCTTTACAGATTCATCTTTACATATACTTTTTAATTCATCAGTTAAGATTGATTTTTCATAAGATAAAAATGGTTTATTATCAATATCTATACTTGCTTTATTAAGCTCTTTATCATCTTCTACTTTTTTATAAAAGTTTGTTTCTAATATTTCGCTTATTCCACCATCTAAAATATATGATTCAATTCCACAAAAGTTTAATAAAAACTTAAATCTTCCGTCTTCACCCATTCCAAATCCTGGACAAGTGTTAATATATATTAGAACCTTTTTATTAGGAGTAATTCCATATTTTGAAAATTTTTCAAGTAAAATTTCTCTATCAAATGGTAATCCAACATATTCATTATCTTTTCCAGTTAAAAAAGTAAATTCTTTCCAATCCAAAACTATAGCTCTATCGTAAACAAAGTCTCCTGCTTTAAGCATATCTCCCCTTGCATCAATAACTACAAAATTTTCATTATCTCTGTTTTCAAGAATAAATTCTTTTCTTACAATAAATTTATTTTCAAACATTTACATATTCCTCCTAAAAATAACACCTATTTTAAAAATAATCTCTGATTAGATTTTTCATAAAATCTAAATCAGTAAATTCTTTAATTTTTCTAAATGTATCTTCATTCTTTATTAGTTTATCTTCTTTAAGATATTCTAAGTAAGCATTCATACACCAACTTAAAGCTCTTGAATACATATATGGTTTATATAAATGCACTCTTTCTTTAATATTTATTTTTTTATTTAAAAACTTTTCATATTCTTCAAAAAATTTATCTTCATATTCTTTACTTGCTATAAAATCTGTTTTCCATTTTGTAGTTGTAATAACTAAAAAATGTGTGATGTCTTGGCAAGGATCAGAGATAACAGCTTTTTCCCAGTCAATTAAATATGGTTTTTCTCCAATTATAAAATTTCCCGAATTAACTTCTGTATTATTCAAGCAAAAAATTCTATTATCTTCAAAATATTTTCTTTATACTTGTTATTCTCAAGATAATTTAAAAATTTATCAAAAAATTCCTTATGTTCTTTGCTAATTTTTGAACTGTAAAAAACATCCTTAAGCCAAAAATTTGCTTCGGATATTCTGTCTTGAAATAAATTCTTTTCAACTATAAAATTATTAGTATTTGAAACATCTAATGAATGAATCTTTGAAAAAATATATGCCGCCTTTTCTCTATCTTCTTCATAGATTAGTGATCTACCATCTAAATATTCCATCAAGATTACACCGTTTAGTAATTTACTATCTGAGTCATCAACATAATAAACTTTTGGTGTAACTCCTGATTTTTCTAAAAATTTTAGTGTATCATATTCATATCTAATTTGATTATGCAAATTCATCTGACTTTTAGAGTTTAATCTTAAGACAAACTTTTTATCTTTAGTTGTAATTAAATAATTTATATTATATTCACCTTGTTGTAAAAAATCAATCTTATATTCATCTATCCCTAAAACATCTTTATTTTTGTCAATATATGTTAAAATATCCTTCAAAACAACTCCTATTTAGCACTATTCTTATGTTTTTCTGTATAAACTTTTTTTATTAAAAAAACAAGAATTGAAACTGCAAATAAAATAAATAATGCTGTAACAAAAGTTTTTGAGCTTCCTGTTAATGCTCCACCAATATATGAATAAATTATAGTTGCAGGTAATTGTCCCAATCCTGTTGCCCAAATAAAACTCCATGCACTCATAGATGTAAGACCCGCTGCATAACTTATAGGATCAAAAGGAACAAAAGGTAAAAGTCTTGCTATTAAAATTGTATATTTACCATATCTATCAAAAAATACTTCAACTTCATTAAGAGCAAATTTAGTTGCAAATTTTTCAGCAACATCTCTTCCTAATAATCTAGCAATATAGAAACATAAAATTGCTCCAGCCATTGCGCTTACCCAAGATAAAAATGCTCCAAATTGCCATCCGAAAATAGCTGCATTTGCAAAAGTAATAAAAAATGCAGGAATCGGTGCAGCAATAGATTGAAATACCATTAGTAGAAATGAAATTACAATAGCCCAATTTCCATAAGATAATATATAATTTTTTACATTTTCTAATACTTCATCAGTACTAGAGCCTTTAAATAAAGCAACAAACTCTTTAAGTTTATCATTTACAGGCTTAACAAAAATACAAATCAATACAACAGCTAAAACTGCTACTAATTTTATAATTGTAGATTTTTTTAATTTCATTTTTCCTCCTTAGAACACGTCTAACCGATTTCTCCACCTCAGGAACTTCCAGCCCCTGCAGTACATCCATAGCAATGATTTCCTATTGCAATCTTTCTTCTTTCAAAATTATTTTCTCTATAATCTGAAATATGAACTCTATTAGAATGTATCTTTAAATCAAGCATCTGATTAAAATCACAATCATAAAGATATCCATCATAAGAGACATTTATTTCATTTCTACACATCAAAAACTCAACCGTATCCTCATTATAAGCATCATATAGCTTAGTCATATATGCCTTTAGTTTATCTTTTTTGTATAGTCTCATTCCAAATCTTCCTATAGGATTGTTAGTAATTGTAAATAAATTTGTAAAAACTATACCATATTCTTCAAGAAGTTTTTTTCTATATTCTTTTTCTAAACTTTCTTGTGAATCCGGTAAAAATGCTCCATCAGGATTATAAACTAAATTCAAATTTAAAGTTTTTCCATATCCAACAGCATTTAATTTTTTTAAAACTTCAATGGAACTTTCATAAACACCTTCACCTCTCACACCATCTGTTATTTCTTTGGTATAAAAAGGCAGTGAACAGAATATAGTAACTTTATTTTTTGCATAAAAATCTATTAAATGCTTATACTTTTCTTCTAATAAAATACATAAATTAGTTCTTACAATAACCTCTTTTGCAATCTTACTTGACTCTTCAACTAGATATTCAAAATTAGGCATCATTTCAGGAGCTCCTCCAGTTATATCCATAACTTTAAATCCATGTTTTTTAAAAACGTATAAGCAGTCATCCATGATTTCTTTTTTCATATACTCCCCCTGTTTGTTGGGTGAAAATCCACAAAACACCATCATCC
>CABRGI010000159.1 GCA_902470455.1 uncultured Parvimonas sp. | reverse complement strand
TGAATTATAAATAAACTTTAACATTAAAATCAAATTATTGAAAAATTGTATTATAATACTGCTCATTTATTTACTTGTTAACTATTAAATCTAATAGTTAAGTCTTTTCTTTCATTAATTTTAATAAGAACCTCACCCTTCCACGATGCTTCGCATCGGGTGGGTGCCCGAGAACCTTGTTACTTCGTAATAAGAACCTCAGCATCGCTGAGAACCTTGTTGTTTCACAATAAAAAAAGTCCTTAAAATAAAGGACTTTAGTTTAATTCAAAAAATTAAATTTTAAACAGCTTAGAATTTTTTCTTTTTTCTTCTTGCTGCCTCTGATTTTTTCTTTCTCTTTACACTTGGCTTTTCGTAATGTTCTCTTTTTCTATATTCTGAAAGCACTCCAGCACGTGCACATTGTCTTTTAAATCTTTTCAACGCATTATCCAAAGATTCGTTTTCGCCAACTCTGATCTCTGCCATGATATCCCCCCTCTCTTATATAGACAAACTGTCTTGAGAAATAACATAAATATTATACAACAAAAATGATATAAATTCAAGTAAATTCACTATATTTTTTCAGTATAATTGATAAAATTTATAAAAAATTTTAAGATAATTTTAATTTTAGCCCGGTGGCCAATTTAAACTACGTCCTGCAAGAACGTGAAAATGTAAATGCTTAACAGTTTGTCCACCGTCTTCATTACAATTATTAATAATTCTATAACCAGCTTCATCAAATCCCATTTCTTTGGCAAGTTCAGAAATTTTTAAAAATATCTTCCCAACCACTTCAGAATTTTCCTTATCTACAAAATTACAAGATTCAATATGTTTTTTAGGGATTACTAAAAAATGAATCGGAGCTTGAGGGGATAAATCGTTAAATGCAACTATATCATCATCTTCATAAATTTTATTTGATGGAATTTCTCCATTAACAATTTTGCAAAATATACAATCCATTATCTCACCTCCATATAATAAATATATCAAAATCAAAATAGATAGGCTCTATTTTAATTATTGTATATTATAACATATACCAACTATCTTTACAACAAAACAATACTCATACAAACACAAAAACTCTCCATTTTTATAGAAGTTATATCTTATACATGCTTCCAATATCTATAAGCTCAACATTGTCTTCAATTTTAAATTTTTCAAATCCTGATAAACTTGTAATCCAATAATATGCTTTTTTATATCTAAAATTGTAAGACTTACTAATCAAATTATCTAAAATATCTTGTTTAACTTTGCTATTATTCCACTTAGCTTCGACAAATAAAAATTCATTTTCATTATTATAAGCCAACATATCAATTTCCGACTCTTTTTTTAACTCTTTATCTGTTCCCCACCAATTACCATAATCAGTTGGAATAAATGAAAATTTTGACTTTTTTAATCTCTCTTCAAAATATTCAATAGAGATTTTTTCAAAAATATCTCCCATATAATCATTCAAATTTTTTTCTATGCTTTCATATAAAACTTCTCCCAGTCCTATATTTATCATATTTAAGTTGGTTTGAACAAATTTATACCAAAATAGAAACATAGTATCTTTTATAACATAAATAGGTCTTTTTGTTTTTCTATTGAGTACAGGCGTCTTTTTTTCTATAATTCCAAGCTCTATAAGAAAATTTAGATAATGAGCTAAACCACCACTAACTACATTTAATTTTGTGGATATTTCATTTAGTTTACTAGCTCCTGCGGAAATAGAAAATAAAATATCATTATAAAACTTTGGCTGTCTTAATTCTTGTTTTAATAGATTAAGAGGTTCTTCATACAAACGACCATTTGGTTTTAAAAAAATATTTATTATATTTTCTTTTAAAGACAAATTTTCATCAAAAAATGTCAAATATTCTGCAACCCCATTAGTTAATCCAAAAACTATTGATTTTTCTTTATCTGAATATGAATTGACAAACTCTCCGGATTCCAAATAATTAAAAGCATTTATTTTAAATTGACTTGTTCTTCTTCCATACAAAGGACTCTTGTACCCTAAAACTTGTTCTTCCATAAAACTCATAGATGACCCACAAAGTATAAGAAATAATTTACTTTTTTCTCTATATTCATCTATTAAATTTTGTATTAATGATGAAATATATGGTGCTGATTCAGCTAAATAAGGAAATTCATCAATAACAAAAATTATCCTTTTGTCTATACTATATTGAAATAAATATCTTAATGCACTTTCGAAATTACTGAAATCAGGTAATCCCTCTAAATTTCCACAAGTCTTATATATCACTTTTGAAATTAAACTAAGATTTATTAACTCATTTGATTCAGTAGCAACAAAATAATAGCCCTCTTTGTCTTTTATAAATTCTTGAATTAAATAGGTTTTTCCAACTCTTCGTCTTCCATATATTACAGATAAGGCAAATTTTCCATTTTCATATTCTAAATTTAACTCTTTTAGTTCATATTTTCTTCCAATAAATTTCATAAAATCACCTCAATATTATTATAATATAAAAAAACACGATATGCAATAGTATATTATTGCATATCGTGTTATTGCATTTTTTGCTTAATTAAATAATTTATTTTTTACAAAATATCAACTTGACACATTTTCATAGCTTCTAATGCTGTGTTATGACTTTGTGGAGTAACTCCCGCACAACATTTACTATCTACAATTAATTCAACTTCAGGTAAAAATCCTTTAATCATTAAAGTATTTACAATCACACAAATATCTGTGCAAATTCCAACAAATTCTATACTTTCAATTTTCTCTTTTTCGTTTATGCTTTTTAAATACTCAACCAAGTCGCTAGAGCCAAAACCTGCTTTTTCAAAAATTTTACAATTTTCTTTATAAACACCTTCTCTGATTTTCCAAGCGTCAGTTCCTTTAATACAATGTTTTATAGGAAGTTTTCTTCCCTCTTGTGTATTTAAGTAATTATCATCATGCGTATCCATTGTATAAATAATTTCTCCGTCAAAGTTTTTAATTTTTTCCTTTAATTTAGGAATCATATTTATAGCCTCTTGAGTTCCCAACTTACCATCAACAAAATCATTTTGAACATCAATAACAACTAATATTTTCATAACCAGCCTCCAAAAAGTTTTTTATAAAAAAATCTAA
>CABRGI010000158.1 GCA_902470455.1 uncultured Parvimonas sp. | reverse complement strand
ACAACCCCTGCTATTCCTAAAATTACTTTATTTTTAAAAATTCTAAAAATAGAAATACCGAGTGATATTGTAAATAAAGTCATCAATAAAATTGAAATTATAAAGGTAACAAGTTCTGTTTGATTAAATCCATATATTTTCTTATACATAAGAACCACTAATATATTTAAAGTAGATAGTACTAAAAAGTGGCTAAGTAAAAATGAACTTGTTATTGATAAAGATTTATTTGGTGATAACAACATTCTTTTTATCATTTTATTTTCCCTACTAAGCGCTAAATCCCCTGATATGGATGATGTATTAAGCAATATATATACTATCATTAAACTCATCATTGTTATAGAGGAAAATGAAGTATTTTCTTCATTTTCTTGTATATCAAAATAATTAACATAGTCTAATTTTAATTTATTTTCTTCATAGATTCCATTACTTTTTAATATTTCTTTTTCTACTTCTTTATTTACAACTTCAGAAAATTCAGTTTCAAAAAGCTGTGATCTATTATTAGTCTTTCTTACATAAATTTTTATTTCCTCTTTTTGACCTTTAACTAATTTTTCCACATAAGAATCAGGTATTACATATATAATTGAAACATCTCCCGTATCTAATCTGTCTTTTGCTCTATCTAAACTAGTTTCAAAAGCAGGTTTATAATTTTTTTCAATCATAGCACTTTTTAAAGCCTCATTATTATTTCCCCAAACTATAGCTTTATTAGTATGAGTTTCACTTATATTATTACTATTAGAATTTTTAAAGGGAGAATTATACATGAATACAAAAGCTATCCCTAAAAAAGTAAAAGCTACCATACTAACTATAACTTCCTTAGTTCTTAGAATTCTATTTATCTGTGCAATTAATAATTTAAAAAAATTCATTTTAATACTCCTCTCTCTTCTTACTTATATTCAAGGATAATACTAAAAATACTATCCCTATTAAAAATATTATTGCAAAACCAACAATATACTCAAAAATTGATTTTCCTTTTATTAAATTAATATATGGATTTATAAAATAGTTTTTAAAATAATTTTGATAAATAAATTTTGTAAAAATACTATTTTCTCCAAATATTTTTTCAAAAGGTATCATTCCTGAAAACAAGATAGGAAGCATATTAAATAGACCGCCTACTAGAGATATATATTCTTCTTTTATTATTGTAGCTATAAATTGAGCTACTGATAAACTTGCAAATAGCAACACCATATTTAATAAAGAATATAAAAGTATATTTCCGGAAAAATTAGAACTATCAATTAGTTTAAACAAAAGAATATATATAATTGATATTGCAAAAAATGAAATATAATTATCAAAAAACGAATATAACTCTCTCTTAACAGTAGAAACAGGAATTAATGATAGCCTTTTGTTTATAGCATTAAGTTCTTTCTTTTTAGTATTTATAATAGTACTTAAAATAGTCATAAACATAAAAGATAAACCAATTACAGAATAGTATTGAGTACCTGTTAAAGCATTTTCTCCATTGTGTATATTTTCTTTATAATCAACAATAGACTTACTTTCTATTTCTTTTATTAGCTCACCGGCTAAATCTTTATCTTTGTTGTTATTAGCCAATAATTCACTGTAATTTTTTATTTTTAAATCATTTTTTATAAGAGAATTACCAACACTTTTAATAATTTCAAATTCTACTGCTGCTGTATTTTTTTCTCTTTTTATTTGTATTTTTTTTGAATTATCTCCATTTTTTATAGACTCAAAAAATCCTTTTGGAATCTTAATTGAAAAATCTGATTTCCCATTTTCAACTAATTTTATAACTTTTCCTTTTTCTAAATTTTTAAAAAATGCCTCTAAATTTTCCTTTATTAAACCCTCTTCTTCAATTACAATTTCTGTTTTTATATCAAGAGACTTTACTGTAGGATTAAGTTTATTACCTGCTGTATATCCCAAAAATAAACTCATTAAAGTCGGCAGAAGTAAAATTGATAAGACTAACAAACCAATTTGTGAAAAATTAACTCTTTGATTTGCTATAAAATATTTTTTAAAATTCATTTCTTCCTCCTAATCTCTAAGGCTTTTTCCAGTTAGTTGTATAAAAGTTTCTTCTAAAGTAATTTCATCAACAGAAATTGACTTTATAATAGAATCTGTTTTCTCAATTTCTTGAATTAATCTCATCATAGAAAAATCATTATTAGATATTGTTAAAATCAATTCCTTATTTTTAATTTCAGCATTGATAACTCCGTTTACCTTGACACTTATATCGTCAATCAATTCATTTGGCAGTCTATCAAAAACAACCTTTACTTTGGAATTATGAGAAACCATTGACTTAATTTGATTTTTACTTCCTGAAGCTACTTCCACTCCTAAATCCATTAATAAAATTTGATTACATAAAATTTCAATTTCTTCCATATAATGAGAAATATATAGAATAGTCGTTCCCTCTTGATTCATTTTTTTCAAAAAATCAAACACAAAATTTCTGGATTGTGGATCTACCCCAACTGTAGGTTCATCTAAAATTAGTATATCAGGTTTATGCAAAATAGAAGCTGCTATATTTAATCTTCTTTTCATACCTCCTGAAAAGTTTTTAACCTTTTCCTTACTTCTATCTGAAAGACCTGTCAGAATTAATGCTTCATTTACTCTTTCTTTTAATAAATTTCCAGTTAATCCATATAGAGAACCAAAATAAACTAAATTATCTTTTGCACTTATATTTTCCATTAATGCTAAATCTTGAGGAACTACACCAAGTTTACTTTTTATCTTAACAATATCTTTTTTTATAGATAATCCATCTATAAAAACCTCTCCCGAATCCGCTTTACTTAATCCTGTCATTATATCTATTAAAGTAGTCTTTCCGGCTCCTTTTGGCCCTATAAGTCCAAACATTTTTCCTTTTTCTATGTCGAAACTCAAATCTTTTAAAACTCTATTTTCATTATATGATTTAAACAAATTTTTTACTTCAATATATGCCATAATTTTATCCTCATTTCTTAAATATTGTATAATAATTATAAACTTTTTAAAATCAAAATTCTAATACGTAAAGTAACTTTTTACCATTACTTTAGTCACTAAAAAACAGTTACTAATTATATCTAATTAATAACTGTTAAAAAAATTTTTATTT
>CABRGI010000157.1 GCA_902470455.1 uncultured Parvimonas sp. | reverse complement strand
CACATATTTAATCTCTTCATAAACACCCCTAAAAATTACTATATATAAAATCTTTTACGACATTAAAATCATATATTGCACTAAAAATAATCAAAGAGGTTATCATAACTGTATAAAAAACAACCCTAAACATAAATTCCTTTGTTTCTTTTTTTACCATATTCTACCTCCTAACATTTTTATAATATATACAAATTTTTCAGAAAATATAAAAAATCCAAACATAACTAAGTTAAATGTAACAAAAATAGATAAATATTCAAACCATTTTTTACTCTTATTAGCCTTATAAAATTTAGTTTTTTGGAAATACTCAGTAAATGCAAGAATCATCCCATGATACAAACCATATAGCAGATAACTTAAGTTTAATCCATGCCATATACCCATAACCGTCATATTAACTATATATGCAACCATTGCAGTTGTTAAAGTGCTTTTAAAAGTTTTCTTTTTAAACATCGCAAAAACAAGTCTGCTAAAAATGAAGTCTCTAAACCAATGTGATAAACTAATATGCCATCTATTCCAAAAGTCTTTCATATCTTTAGCTAAAAATGGTTTATTGAAGTTCATAGGCGTTTCAATTCCAAATATTTTACTAACTCCAACAGCCATTAAACTATATCCGGCAAAATCAAAAAACAAATAAAATCCATATAGATACATATACATTAACATATTAAAAATTGTATAGCTAGACTCTAAAATAGCACTATATTTATCAAAAATTAATTGTGATAAAATCAATTTATAAACAAGCCCTTGTAAAATGTACTCTATGCCTTTTCCTAAATTGTCCAAATATTCATTTTTACTAATTGTCTTTTCCAAATCTTTAAAAAATCTTCTACTTCTATCAATCGGTCCTGATGAGAGTGTTGGAAAAAATATCATAAAAGTTAAATAATCAATAAAGTTTACCTCTTTTATCAACTTATCTTTTATCTCTATAAGCATTTGCATTACTTTAAAAGTTATATATGATATCCCTAGAAAACCCAATTTATAATTAATTTTTGTAAAAGGTAATATACGAGCTAGAATAAGTGGTAATAAACTTAAAATTATAAATATAGAAACTCTATCAAAATTTTTCTCAATTTTCAACTTTAAATATATTTTTATCAACAAAAACTCATATAGCACAAAAATAATTAAGGATATTAGTGAATTTATATTTTTTGAATATACTAAATAGCAAAAAACTAATGAAGTTGTAAGAATATAATATTTACTTTTCTTTTCTTTAATGCCTAGAAATATCGCTGGTATGGTCATTAAAATAAGCACCAACCAAAAATTTAAGCCACTAAAAAACTCCATCTTTAATCCCTACTGTTTAAAAAATCTATTATTTTGTTTGGTGTATTAACTACTTCCTTATCTAATTCCATTATTCCTAAAGTAATTCCCAGTTGTTCTTCTACTTCAACAATAAATCTAACAAGTCCTAGCGAATCCATAAGACCTTCTTCAAATATATTAACATCCGGAGTATCTCTTAAATCCTCTTCACAAATATCTTCTAAAATTTCAAATACCTTTTCTCTCATAATAATTTTCCTACCTTTTTTCTAATATTTTTTGCAATTCTTTTCTATCTACTTTTCCATTATTATTCATTGGTAATTTATCTAAAAATTTGAATTTTTTTGGTACCATATAACTAGGAACATATTTTTGTAACTCTTCTTTTAAAAATTTTGTATATTCTTTCTCACCATTGATTTCATTACTTACAACAAAAGCAGTAATACTCTTTACTTTATTGTCCGAATCATAATTTGGCAATGCACAACAGGAGCTTATTCCACTAATATTTAAAAGATTGCTTTCTATATCTCCAAGTTCAATTCTATATCCATTTAACTTAACTTGAAAATCCTTCCTGTTTGAAAAAAACAATTGTCCATATTTATAAAATCCTAAATCTCCAGTTCTATAAGCTCTTTCACTATTTTCAGTAACAAAAAATGCTTTTTCGGTTTGAACAGGATTTTTATAATATCCACTACTTACCGTATCTCCAATTATTACAATCTCACCAATTTCGCCATCATCAAGAATTTTATCTTCATCTCTTATTTCGATTCTACTTCCCTTTTTTACATCTCCAAGTGGGAGAGTCTCATATTTTTCTATAACCTCATCTGTAATCAAAATATCTGTAACACAAACTGTTGATTCAGTAGGTCCATAAGTATTAATTACTTTTGCATTTGGAAATCTGTTATTTAATCTTTGAGCAGTCTTCTTTGTCAAAACTTCTCCGCAAAATAAGAAATACTCTATATTTTTAATATTTTCAGAATTAAATTCCTTCATAGACAAACACATATCCGCAAATGACGGTGTAGAAACCCAATTTGTAATACCTGATTTTTCTAAATTTTCATAAAGTTTAGCAAAATCTTGTTGATCTTCCTTAGTTATCGCAAATAAAGTGGATTCAGAATACAAAGATAAATACAAATCCATCACAGATAAATCAAAAGAAAAAGGAGCTTGATTTAAGTAAACTTTATTCTTTCCATTTCCTACTACATTATGTATCCAATCAATATAATTATTCAAATTGTCATATGTTATTTGAACCCCTTTAGGCTTTCCGGTACTTCCTGAAGTGAAGATTATATATACAATATCTTCAGGTTCAATTTCATATAGTCCTTCATTAGAAATATCATCATATTTTTCATTATAAATAATATCTAAAATTTCTTTTTTATCCAATATATTAAATTTGTCATCAACTGTCAAATCTTCTGTAAATATTGAAAATTTTGAATCTGTTATACTCAATACATCTTCAACTCTATTTTTAGTAAAAGAAATATCCATAGGACAATAAGGATGTCCTGACTTTGTACAAGCTAAAAAGCTTACTAACATTAAAAAATCCTTATGTCCATAAACGGCAATCGCATCTTTATTCCCAATTCCAAAATTTTGTAAAATATATTTTGCAAGTCTATCTGAATATAGCATAAGTTCTCTATATGTAATAGAGCTTTCATTACAAATATAAGCAATTTTTTCTGAATTTTTATAACTATTAAATGTTTCTAAATACTTCACAAAAAATCCTCCCAATCATCAAATATTCTATAAATGTATTTATAATAAACTTTGTCCTAGTTATTAGTAAAATTATCTATTCTAA
>CABRGI010000156.1 GCA_902470455.1 uncultured Parvimonas sp. | reverse complement strand
GCTCTCTAATTCTTTCAGGTGCTCCAATTCTCAAATGATGTCCACATTTGTTACAAACATATAGATTAGACTCCCATTCCTCATTGGTACTATTCTCCTTACAACTAGGACAAGCCTTAAAAATATTATCAGGAATTTCCTTTGGTAAAAATGTAGTATTATATTTTCTATAAATTTTAAGTTTAGTAATCTCATTTTTTCTATGATTAAATAAATTCTGCATTTTCACTCAACTCCTTTATATATTTTGCAACATATCCAGTATCATATTTTCCACTAATAAATTTCGGACTATGTAGTAGTAAATATTGAAATTCTATATTTGTACTAACTCCATCAACAAACAGTTCTTCTAAAGCTGTTCTCATCTTCTTTATGCAAGACAATCTCGTTGGTGCATAAGTTATCACCTTCATTATCATTGAATCATAAAAAGGTGGAATTGTGTATCCATTATATACTGCAGTTTCAATACGAACTCCATTACCACAAGGAATATTCAGAAATTGAATCTTACCAGGAGAAGGAGCAAAATTTTTCTTAGGATCTTCAGCTGTAATTCTACATTCAATAGCATAACCTCTAATTTTTACATCTTCTTGCTTAATATTAAGTTTTAATCCTGATGCAACACGTATTTGTTGTCTTACTATATCAACTCCAGTAATCATCTCTGTAATAGGATGCTCTACCTGAATTCTTGTATTCATTTCCATAAAATAATAATTGCCGGATTTATCAACTAAAAATTCAATAGTTCCTGCTGAATAGTATTTTAAATGCTTACAAATTTTAACAGCGTCTTCAATCAACTTTTCTCGAATATCTTTTTCGAGAATGTGACAAGGCGCCTCTTCTAAAATTTTTTGATTTTTTCTTTGCATTGAACAATCACGTTCATAAAGATGAATTACATTTCCAAACATATCTCCTAAAACTTGTACCTCAATATGCTTTGGGGCTTCGATATATTTTTCAATATAAACTCTATCATCATTAAAACTAACTTTTGCTTCAGATTTTGCAGTATTATAATTTTCGACAAAGTCAGAACTGTCCCAAATAATTCTCATTCCCTTACCGCCACCACCACTAGAGGCTTTTATAATAATCGGATAGCCAATTTTTTCGGCTTCTAAAAGTCCGCTATCTGAATTCTCAATTACATTTTTTGTTCCAGGAATTACAGGTATTCCAATATTTATCATTTGTAATCTGGCTTCATTTTTATCCCCTAACATACTTATTAATTCATGATTAGGGCCTACAAAAATTAAACCACATTCTTCAACTAATTTTGCAAATTTAGGATTTTCACTTAAAAATCCGAATCCCGGATGAATTGCATCACATCCGCTACTACAAGCAGCCTGAATAATATTATTCATATTAAGATATGATTGTAAAGGATTATCAGGTCCTATACATATTGCCTCATCTGCCAAATTTACATGTAATGCTTCCTTATCTCCAACTGAATGAACTGCAACTGTCGTTATTCCCATTTCTTTACATGTTCTAATTATTCTTACCGCTATCTCTCCACGATTAGCAACTAATAACTTTCTAATCATTCTAATCTCCTATTAAGATAAGTTCCTCATTAAACTCAACCATATTTCCATTTTGTGCTTTAATTTCAAGTACAGTTCCGCTCTTATTGGACTTTATCTCATTCATAACTTTCATAGCTTCCAATATGCAAATTATATCGCCCTCTTTAATCTTTTGACCGACTTTTACATAAGGAGCTTCATTTGCACTAGGTGCAGCATAAAAAGTTCCAACAAAAGGAGCTTTAATCCAATCTCCCTTAATATCGTTGATTTGTTCTTCTACTTTTTCAGACTTTACAGGATTACTCTTTTCTACAACATTTACAACTTCTTTTGCAACATATTCAACTTTATTATTCTTAAGATTAATCTTTAAATCTTTAAGCTCTAAAGTCATTTCATCTAATCCTGAATTTTTAAACAACTCAACAATACTACTTATTTTATCAATATCCATAAATTTCTCCTAAAAATTAAGTAAGCTATTATTTCTAGCTTACTACTTAGTTTTTGACTCTATTATATCTATTACATCTTGTACAGTTTGTAATTTTACAAGTTCTTCATCTTCAATCTTTATATCAAATGCTGACTCTAATTCCAAAGCAAGTTCAATTGATGATAAAGAATCAATTCCTAAATCTTCATTCAATCTTGCAGTAGGAACTACTTCACTTCCTTCGATATTTAATGACTCAACTAAAATTTCTCTAACTTTTTCTAACATAATTTTATCCCCTTTATTATTTTGATTATCAAATATTTGACAGTCAAATCTTTGACAGTCAAATTATATATGATTTGTTTTATAAAGTCAAGCATTTTAAACTTAATTTTTAATTTTTTTATTAAATAATTGCAAAATAACATAAAAAGACAATACTATCTAAATTCTAATAAATGAATTTTCGGAAGTATTGTCTTTAAATTTAAAAAATATTTTATTTTTTTATTTTAAGTATTTTTCTATATCCAATGATTGCAACTACACAGGAAAGTATATCTCCGGGTAAAAATACTAAAAACAAATTATACAACAAATAACTTATTGAATATACTTTATCACTAAAAATATATTGTATAAAAACGAAATACATCATTCCTAGAGCATAAATAATCAACATTCCAATAAATGTGATTATATAAAGGTTCTTTTCCTTAAAACTTGCTATAAAATAAGTTGCAAAAATAAATGCTACCAAATATCCAAAAGTAGGACTAAAAATATAATTTATTCCACCACCTTTTGCAAATACCGGGAAACCTGCAAGACCAATCATCAAATATACAATTACACTTAATACAGCCAATCTACGTTCAAGCACCAATGCTGATAGAATTACAAAAAGAGTTTGCAATGTAATCGGAACAATCAAAAACGGAATCTTTATAAATGCCCCAACTGCAATTAATGCACTTAATAAGGCTACTAAAGTTATATCTTTTGTACTTATCTTCATAATTTCTCCTTTCTTTATAAATTTACATAAGAATTAGAACACAAAAAAATCTTTTTGTCAATATTCTTTATTAATTATTTAAAAAAGCAAAAATATATTTAATTTAATTTAAGTTTATATTACATAAAAAAAAGGTCTGTCAAAATCACCTGACAGCC
>CABRGI010000155.1 GCA_902470455.1 uncultured Parvimonas sp. | reverse complement strand
TCCCTAACATTTTTTATATTTGCATTAAAAATGCAAATATAATGTTACTTATATTATACCATATTTTTCCGTTAAATACCTAAATTGAAACTAAAATTTTTATTTTTATATTATTTTATGTTATACTTAATTAGTATTTATTTTAAAAGGAGATATTATGAAAAGAGATACTGTACTTATAACCGGCTCATCAAGGGGCATTGGCTCTGCTATCGCAAAGGCTTTGGCAAAAGATAATATAGTTATAAATTATAAAGAACAAGAAATAGAGGCAAAAAAAGTTTTTGAAGAAATAAAAACATATAATTCTAATGTCTTAATGATACAAGCGGATATAAGAAAGACTACCGAAGTTGAAAATATGTTTAATGAAATAGAAAAAAATTTTGGAAATGTAGATATTTTGATAAATAATGCAGGCGTTGCAAGTATAAGATTTTTTCAAGATATTACAGAAGACGAATGGGAAGATATCTTTAATGTAAATGTGCACGGCTCATATCGTTGTATAAAAAGAGCTATTCCTTCAATGATTGATAATAAATATGGAAAGATAATTGGAATAAGTTCGATATGGGGAGTTACAGGAGGAGCGCTTGAAGCACATTACTCAGCGACTAAGGGTGCGATTATTTCTATGAATAAGGCTCTAGCAAAGGAGCTTGGATATTCTGGAATAACTGTAAATACTATTGCACCAGGTGGTGTTGATACGGATATGTTAAAAGATGTTCCAAAAGAGAGTATTGACGAATATTGTTCTGAATTTCCATTACAAAGACTTGCAAAACCTGAAGAGATTGCTTCAGCTGTAAAATTTTTAATTTCAAAAGAGGCTTCTTATATAACAGGACATGTTTTAAATGTAAATGGAGGAGCTTTTATTTAAAAATATTGAAAAAAGATAAAAAATCTATTTACAAAAGTTTAAAAAAGTTGTATAATCTATGCGTGGCTATAAATTATCGCGGCAAATAATTTATGGGGAGTATGAAAATATGGCAAAAATGATGGGACCTAGATTTAAACAATCAAGAAGACTAGGCTTAAATGTATGCGGACACCCAAAAGCTAACAAAAGAATGGGTAAAGGTCTTGCAAGAAACGACAAAAAATTAACAGAATATGGTTTACAATTACTTGAAAAGCAAAGATTAAGAGCTTACTATGGAGTAATGGAAAAACAATTCAGAACTTATGTAGAAAAAGCACTTAGACAAAAAGAACATATAACAGGGGATGCTCTTGTTATGATGTTAGAAACAAGATTAGATAATCTTGTTTACAGAATGGGATTTGCTTCTTCAATTAGACAAGCTAGACAAATGGTAGTTCATGGACATATGCTTGTTAATGGTAAAAAAGTTGATATACCTTCATATGCAGTACAAGTTGGAGATGAAATCACTTTAAGAGAAAGATCACAAAAAGTAGAAATGTTCAAAGAAAACTTTGAATCTACATTCTTAGGAGTTGTTCCTTATATCGAAAAGAAAGAAGGATTAAAAGCAACTTTATTAAGAATGCCTGAAAGAAACGAAGTTCCTATTGAAATTCAAGACTCATTAGTAGTAGAATTCTACTCAAGATTAATTTAGCAAAACAAAGCACGATTTATCGTGCTTTTTTGTTTGTAAAAAATGAACCTCATCCTTACACGATGCTTCGAATAGGGTATATATGAGAACCTTGTAAATAAAAAAAGTGATGTAAAGTCTAATACATCACTTTTTCTTTTAATTTTATTAAAATTTATTTCTTTTTTATAAATAATGCTATTACAAATGCTATAAAACTTGGAATTATCCAGTTAAAACCTACATCGCTTAATGGTAAAATAGTTATAAATTTAAAAATTCCTAATTGTTCATAAAGTACTTGAATAAAACTTATTGTAACTGCTGTAAAAGTAGGTAGTTTAAAGATTAAATCATTTTTAATTTTATCTTTAAAGAAAGCAAGTATAATTAAAACAATTGTTGGAGGATATACAACGGCAAGAATTGGAGCGCCAATTTTTACAATTCCGCTAACTCCGATAATTGCAGCTACAGTTCCGAATAGGCAAATCCAAAGTATAAAAGTAGAATACTTTATTTTTCCCTTTGTAATATTTACTAAATATTCTCCTGATGCAGATGTAAGTCCGATTGCAGTCGTTAAACAAGCAAGGAATGAAGCTATTCCTAAAGCGATTTTTCCTGCATTTCCTAAAAGATTTTGTGTTACATTTACGATTATTTGTGATTGTTCAACATCAAGTCCATATTTTGCAGAAACAGTTGCTCCAAGATAAGTAAGTCCACCATAAATTAATCCTAAAGTAGTACAAGCGATAAGACCTGATTTAAACAACATTTTTACTTGTTGTTTCGGTTCGCTATAACCTTTATTTTTTAATGTCAATAATAAAACTGCTCCTACTGCTAAAGATACGAAACAGTCCATTGTTTGATAACCGTCAATTAGTCCTTTTCCTAGTACACTATTTATTTTAGCAGTTTCTGCTGGAGCACCAAGCGGAGAAATAATTCCCTTAACAATTATTACAACAAGTGCAAGAATTAAAAAAGGAGTTAAAAATTTTCCTATAATATCCACAACCTTTGATGGTCTAACAGTTAAAAAGTACGTTAGAGCATAGAAAACTATAGCTACTGCTGTAATAGTAAAAGTGTTATGAAATCCTAATATCGGTTTAATTCCCATTTCATAAGCAGTTGCACCTGTTCTTGGAATTACAAGAAGCGGTCCAACACACATAATAACCATAAAACTCAAAACTAAAGCAGGTTTCTTTCCTATTGGGCTAAAAAATTTCATTATATCACATTCATAATATGTAACAGCCATTAAAGCTACAAGTGCAAGACCGACAGCAGTAACTGTAAAACCTAAAAATGTGATAAACCAAGAGCTACCTGATAGGACTCCCAAATATGGTGGAAAAATCAAATTTCCTGCCCCAAAAAACATTGCAAAAAGTGCAAAACCAAACGTTAACATATCAACTATGCTATTTTTTTTGTTCATTACATTCCCTCTCCTTAAAAATAAAAAAATTAAAATATCAAAATTCCCAAAATTTTGTGTTTTTGTCTATCAATATTTTACAAGAAATTTATAAAAAACTCAATAGTAAAAACGGTTTTTTATAAATAAATTTTATATATCTTATGTATTTTTTATAAAATTTAAGGAAAAATATTATATTTTA
>CABRGI010000154.1 GCA_902470455.1 uncultured Parvimonas sp. | reverse complement strand
TTTCAAAAATTGAAAATAATAAAAATAAGGAAGAACAAATTTTTAGTAGAGAAAGAGTTATAGAGATATTTAAAGAAGAAATTAAAGAGGTGGATAAAGATTTAGAAAGCAGTAATATTTCAGATGAAGAAAAAATAGAATTAAATAATATGAAAAAAAGAAATATTGCCAATATACAGTATTATGAAAAAATAATCCAAGATATTAAAGCTGAAAATTGGCATGCATTATATGAAGATGAATTAAAGCGTTCTTTAGATCCCAACGGAAATTTCGTTTCAAAAGGATTTGTAAAAAAGGGAATAAGTTATACTGTAGATAAGTTGACAGTAGAGATAACATACGAAATATTGAAGTATTTAAAGGAAAATAATATTCCATCAGCTCATCCATTGTATTTGGAGAAAACAGAATTTGATCAACCTCGAACTTCAGAAGAAAGTAAACTCCTTGACTATTATAGCAAAAAAACATTAATTGGAACTTCACATAGATTATGGGACTTTTTTACAAATAATTTGGTGTTAATCTATACTTTTATAATTGTAGTAACTTTTGGAATTCTATTTTCAAAGCTGGAGGAAAGTCAAAATAAAACTATTAGATTTTTAAAGACATCGGGGGCAAGTAAATTTAGGATTGTATCGTCGGGACTTTTCACAGGTGGAATTTTAACTATTATACTTGGACTATTGATACCTGCAATATTTTTTGGAATAGAATTTTTAATAAGCGGTTCATCATCTTTTAAATATCCGATTACAACTTATATTGTAAAAAGTGATTATTATTCACTTATGAGTTTTGGATATAAGATTGTTCCAGTATCTGATGTTTTAATAAAAAGTTTGATTTTGTTTTTACTTTACGGAATATTTATTTTCCTATTTACAAGTGCAATTTCAACTTTTGTAAAATCAAGTGTAAAATCCGTTATTTTATCCTTTGGACTTATAGCAACTTTACAGATGTTTAATAAATGGTATAATCCGTTTTCATACTGGAGAGTTGGAAAAATTGCAGATGGCAGTATAAATTTTTTATTTAAAACTATTACTTATAGTTTTGATAAATCTTGTAAAACTTTAGCAATTGGAATTTGTATTTTAACAATTTTATTGATTTGTATAGCTTTTATTCAAGATAGAAGGAGGAATGGATATGCCTAGTTTGTGTATAAAAAATCTTACTAAAAGATATGGAGAGAATGTAGTTTTAAATGATTTATCTTTAGAGCTTGAAAATGCAGAGGTTTGGGCTTTGGTTGCACCTAATGGAACGGGAAAAACTACCCTTTTGGATTGTATTACAAATTTGAATAGCTATCAATCCGGACAGATTACTGTAAATGGTATAGATAATAAGGATAATGCTATTTTTAAAAAATTGTCATATTTACAGGATGCAAGTATTTTATTTCCGAATTTAACAGGACTTGATCATTTGAAATTTGTTGCAAATATACAAAAATTGCCAAAGACTAGAATAAAAGAAATTGTAAGTTTAACAAAGATTGAAAAATTTTATAAAAGAGCTGTAAAGACATATTCTTTGGGAATGAAACAGAGATTACTTTTGGCTATTGCACTTGTTAATAATCCTGAAGTTTTATTGCTTGACGAACCTTTTAACGGGCTTGATCCTAGCAGTCAAATAGAGCTTAGAGTTATGTTAAAGGAAATTTCAGAAAGAGGAACTCTGGTAATTTTATCTACACATTTTTTAGGAGAAATTAGTCAATTAACTGATAATCTTCTATTCTTAAAGGATAAAAAAATTGTCAAAAAAATTGTGGAAGATGAATTTTTAATCTATGCCATTGATACAACTTCTAATAATCAATCTTTAGAAATTTTATCTCCATTTGTAGTAAGTGCCGAAATTGAAAAAGATATGATTATTTGTCAATTTAAAAAGAATTCTTTTGATGATGCAATTAAGGCAATACAGGATAAAGGCATAAAATTAATTAAAATAAGAGAGCATATAAATGCTTCTGAACAGATGTATCAAAGACTGTTTGCTGAGTAGGTGAATGTTATGAATACTTTGATATTAGAATGTAAAAAATTTATAAGGAGTAGAATTTTTGTAGTAATTTTAGGAGTTATACTAGTTTTATTAGCTTCTCTATTTTATAAAAATTATTTAAATTATCAACAAGTCGATGCCGATAAAAAACATGAATTACTTTTGATAAAAAAAGGAATAGGAGACATTTTATATCCCGCTGACGGAAAGTCTCCTAGTATATATTCTGGTGATAAAGAAAAAATGGATTTGTTAAAAAAATCTCTTGAAATATCAGAAAAGACTTTAAAACTAAAGCATAGCGGAGATGATAGAGGATATATGGAAAGTGCAATTTTGATGTACGAAAAAATTATTGAAATCAAAGAAAATGATATTAATTTTTTTATGTCAAAAAGTTATGCTAATCACGAAAAAGAAAGGTTATCCGAAGTAATAAAAGCAAATGGAGCTTTTCAATATGAAGAAGCTCCGTTAGATGGAGTTTTGCTTGAATATAATAATATAAAATATATTTTATCTGGAATTCTTTTGATGACTCTATCTTACTTCTTTATAACAACTTATTTGGATTTTTACTATCATAAGGGATTTTTATTTACACTTCCTATAAAAAAGACGAGTTTTATAGTTTCCAAGGCTATTATTTCTTTTATTATTAATATTGTATTAATAATAAGTCAGTTTGGATTAAGTTTAGTTTTTTCTTATCTTTGGAAGTGGAAAAATGCTTTTAATTACCCTGTGTTTTCTGATTTGACAGGAGGATTTTTACCTGTAAATAAGGCTATGATTAATTATATAGGAATAGAAATAGGAATATGTTTTATTGCATTGATTATTTCTACTGTTTTTTACAGCTTATATATAAAAATTAAAAAATAAAAATTTTACTGTAAAATGAAAATCATTTTACAGTTTTTTTTATTGTGAAAATTTAATTTTGAAAAATTTTTTATTATTAGAAAATTATGTGTTTTTAGGAAAATTTCGTGAATTTATTTTCCTTAACTGTTTTATTTTATTAAAAACTATGATATAATTATGTTGAAGTTTGTAAACGATTTAATTATAATTATATATTTATTTTAAAGGAGTGATAAAATGTCAGCACCTACAATAAAAGATGTAGCTAAGTTAGCAGGAGTTTCTATCTCAACTGTTTCCAGAGTTATGAATGAATCAAAACCTGTAAGTCCGGA
>CABRGI010000153.1 GCA_902470455.1 uncultured Parvimonas sp. | reverse complement strand
ATAATTAAGAAATCTGAAAGAAAAGGAGATTCTGCTTTAGAAGTTATTCTAGAATTAGTATAATTATTAAACTTAAGATTTATTCTTAAGTTTTTCTTTTTCCCTTTCAGACTTTATAGTCTTCCAGGGTATTTTTGAGCCTAGGTCTCAAAAATAAATACATTTGTATTGCATATAAAATGCTTGTAATTACTTATAAATAAAGACTTCACAAACTAAATAAAATAATAGTCAAAAAAGCCTACTATTATTTCTTATCAATATATAATGTTTATGTGGTAATATCTGGTGGTGTTCTCTCCTTTTTTAACTAAGTTAAGGAAGGGGTGATTCTATGTTTCAAAGTTTTCTGTTAAAGGGGGTTTTGAGATGGATCTAGTCCAGCATTTGCTTGGATTACTCTAGTTACACTATATTTCATATATAGTAGTAACCTTAGAAAATAAGTAAAATAGAGCACCAAGGCAGTGCTCTATACAACAGTATGGAGAGAACACCTTCACAACTAGGTGTTACCCATTTTTATTATGGATAAATTTCTCTTTCCATATTCATTATACTAAAAAATTATAAAAATAGCAATATTTATATTGAATTATTTAAAACTTTATGATATGATTTATACATAGGTAAGAAATAAGAAGATTTACGATAAAGATCCCAAATAATTCGCAAATCGGAAAGGAGGACCCCCTAGTTTGACAGTTTTATATTTAAAATTCTTGTAATCCTAGATAAAATCTAATTTTTTTATCATTTTACTATTGCGTATTATCCCGTATTATTGTATAATGATATTAGATAGTAAAGGTGATATTATGAGATTAAGTTATTCTAAATCTAAAAATACTACTCTGTTTTATATAATAAAAGATTATACAAAAAATGGAAAGCGTTCTACCAAAATAGTTAAACGGATTGGTAATCTTGAAGATGTTAAAATTATGGCTGGTAATCAAGATTATAATGAATGGTTAAAAGATTATGTAAAAAAATACAATGAAGAGCATTGTCATAGTGAAACAATTTTAATTAAGAAGAATAATAAAAAAATAATTGATAAAGATATAAGAACTTCTTTTAATGTTGGATATTTATTTTTAGAAAAATTATATAATCAACTAAATATTAAAAGAACCTGTGATACCATTCAAGATAAATATCAATTTCATTTTGATTTAAACGAAATACTATCCTACTTAGTTTATGCAAGAATTATTTATCCTTCATCTAAATTAGAAACATTTAAACAATGTCAAAACTTTATTGAACAGCCAAAATTTAAGCTACATGATGAATATAGAGCATTAAGTTATATTGCTGAAAATATGGACTATATACAAGAACAATTATTTAATAATAGTAAAAATATATTAAAAAGAAATTCTAAAGTTATTTACTATGATTGCACCAATTATTTCTTTGAAATTGATGAAGAAGATGATTTAAGAAAATATGGTATATCTAAAGAACATAAACCTAATCCAATTGTTGGTATGGGACTATTTATGGACGGAGACGGACTACCCCTTTCTTGTAATATTTATCCTGGTAATATGAATGAACAAAAGACTTTAATTCCTGAAGAAACTAAAATTGTTGATAATTTTAAACTTGATGATTCTAAGATAATATTATGTACTGATGCTGGGCTTGCATCTGATGACATTAAAAATTTCAATATTAAAGATAATCGTGGATTTGTAATTACACAATCTTTAAAGAAATTAAAAGAAGAAGATAAAAATAAAGTGTTTGACAAATCAGAATGGCGAATACCTAATGACTTAAAAAACACTTATAATTTAGAAGATATAGAAAATAATGATAGTTTAAAAGAAAAATACTATGATACATTATTTTATAAAATTATTCAGACAGAAACCAAATCAGTAAAGCAAGATCTTATAGTTACATTTTGTTTTAAATATTTTGATTATAATAGAAATATTAGAAACAATCAAATTGAAAGAGCCAAGAAAAGTATTGAATCAAATCAAGTTACAAGAAAAGGCAAAAATCAAAATGATTATAGAAGATTTGTTGAAACTACTATCTCAACAAATAACGGAGAAATTGCTGAAAATACAACTTACTCTATCAATCAATCATTGATAGACGAAGAAGAAAAATATGATGGATATTATGCACTTACAACTAATTTAGTTGGTGATATAAATGAGATATTCAAAATAGTTAAAGGTAGATGGGAAATTGAAGAATCATTTAGAATTATGAAAAGCGACTTCCTTGCTAGGCCTATTAATCTATCTAGAGAAGATAGGATTAAAGCACACTTTATGACTTGCTTTATCTCATTATTTATCTATAGATTATTAGAAAAGAAATTAAACTATAAATATACTACATCACAAATATTAGATACTTTAAGAAATATGAATGTATTAGAAGCAAAAGGAGATGGATATATTCCTGAATATATAAGAACAGACTTGACCGATGATTTACATGAATTATTTGGTTTTAGAACCGATTATGAAATAAATACATATAAAGATTTAAAAAAAATTTTCGAACAAATAAAATAATAAAAATAATACGCATTTTTTTAGGCAAAGGAAAACTCTCTAAATCCTTATAAAGTAAGGCGTAGAGAGTTTTTACTCTTTCAAAACTGTCAAAGTCAGGATTATAGCACAACATTTACATTTTGAAACAAAAAACTGTATAATTTTACATTGAAATTATGATTTTTTGTAAAAGTATGCTATAATTATAATTGAAATGGAGGTTATTTATAATGTTTGAAGAAGTGAGAAAAAATACTGCAAAAGAATTAGGATTACCTGAAGACACTGCTTGGGAAGAAATAGAACAAGTAAGACTTAATCGTGATGATTTGAGACTTAGTTATGCTAATAAGTTAGGTTTGTCTGAAAATCCAACTTGGACTGAAATTGATTTAGCAGTTAACGCTGAACTTATAAGAAGAGAGCGTATTAAGGCATTAAATTTACCAAAAGACTATACTTTAGAACAGGTAAATCAAGTTGAATCAAAAATGATAAAAGCAAAGATGATAACAGAATTGGGTTTGCCAGAAGATGCTACATGGGAACAAATTGACCAAGCTAATTACGAAGCTTCTATGATAGAAATTGAAAATCGAAATAGTGGAATGCATAGATAAAAGGCGTGGCACGTTTTCGTTTGAGATAGCAAATGAAAATGGCAATATACTTTTATAACTTATTTTCATTGCAAGTTTTTGAAAATAAAAACA
>CABRGI010000152.1 GCA_902470455.1 uncultured Parvimonas sp. | reverse complement strand
AGTAAATGTATCAGAGATACATACAACAAAAACTTCATTTACAAAAAGAACTTAAAAAAATTTTCATACTACTAGTATATGATTAAATAATTTTTATATAAGTCCTTTGCAGGACTTACTATTATTTGAAAGCAAATAATAGTAGTGAGATCTCTCCACTACGGTCGAGATGACGTGTTGGGAGACTTTCTATTCAAAGTATTATGACGTGAATTATCTTGCTTTATATATACAACAAGTTTGTCAGTTCTACTTTTGTTTAAAGTTAGGGCTAGATTCACTTCATTACTTTCCGTTTCGGTCGAAATGACGTGTTGGGAGCTTTTCTTATCTAATTACTATGCTGTAAAATGAATTGTAAAATAAAAAAGAGAGCACAAACTCTCTTTTTTAGTTAACTATTTATTTCTTTTCTTTCTTGAAATTTGTAGAAGTCCAAGACTTACTCCAGCCATTGCTATATATCCAAATATTTGAGTTCCTATTGATGTTTTTGGAACTCTAGGTACAGGTTTTTCTTTATTAGTGATTACAAAGCCGTCTTTTGCATTTCCTTCTATCTTGCTTTCATATCCTTTAACTTCTACTTCTTTTACTGTATATTCTATTTCTTTTCCATTTTCATCATATACAGGTAAATCTTTGAATGTATGTTTCCAAGAATTTGCTTCGTTTAACTTCGCTGTTTGTACTTCTTTTCCATTTGCTAAAAGTTTTACTTCGATTTCATCTACAGCTTTTCCTAACCATTTCTTTTCTACCGGAATTTTTGTCTTTGCTACATTCTTATTTGTTATTACAAAGCCGTTTTCTGCACTTCCTTCTACCTTGCTATCGTATCCGTCAACTTTAACTTCTTTTATTGTATAAACTATTTTTTTACCATCTTTATACTTGTCAAGATTTGTAAATTTACCTTTCCAATTTTCACTCTTCTTTAAAGTTAAAGTTTTTCCTGTATCTTCATCATTAGCAAATAATTTCACTGTTACTTCTTCAACACTTGCAGGTCCAACCCAACGTTTTTCTACAGGAATTTCAGTTTTTTCAACATTATGTTTATTTTTGATTATAAAGCCGGCAACTCCATCTACATGTCCTGCAACTATTTCAGTATTATATCCATCTATTACTGTTTCTTCTTTAACAGTATATTTAATTTCGTTTCCTTGTGCATCATATTTGTCAAGATCAGTAAATTCGCCTTTCCAATTATTTTGCTCATTTAATTTTATAGTCTTATCTGTAGGCTTATCATTCTTTAATAATTTTACAATTATTTCTTTAACTCTCTTGCCGTCTTGGTTATTATTATCTTCCCATTTCTTTTCTACCGGAATTTTTACCTTTTCGTTACTCTTATTTATAATTGTAAAATTATTCTTTGAATTTTCTTTTATTTCTTTATCATATCCATTGATTTGTTCTTCTTCAACAGTATATTTAATTTCAGTTTTTCCGTCATCTTTAAATTTATTTAAGTTTTTAAAAGTGTGTTTCCAATTATTTTGTTCGTTTAAAGTAACTTCAGCAACCTTTGTGCCGTCAGCTAATAAATTAACTTTGACACTTGAAGCTTTTTTTCCTATCCAAGTTTTATTAACACTTGCTTCAGTTTTTTCTCTCTTATTAGTTATTGTTTTTATTACGGCTACATCATCTTTTACTTCAACTTCAATTATATCTTCATTTTTTATCCAACCTGCAGGAGCTTGTATTTCTTCAATTTTATAAGTTCCTTGAATTAATTTTTCAGAAACAGCTTCTCCCTTATCATTAGTTACCAACTCAAAAGTTTTATTTGTTGCCTTATTAGTAATTTTAAATTTTGCACCTTTTAAAAGTAATTGATTATTTTCGGAGTCAACTTTAATAATCTTTATTTTACCAAGTAAATCACCTTCAATACTTCCATTTGAAATTGCAGTCTTATATTCATTTTGTGATTCAGCGGTTTTATTATCCGCTGTCAATTTTACCTTATTTTTTACTTTAACATTAGACTTATAAGTTGATCTATATGTTAGTAAAAATTGTTCGCCTTTTTTAATATTCTCAAGCACATATTTGAATTTTGTATCATTGTCTGAAAATTGAACATCTTTTGAGACATCTTTCTTCCATTCAGTCTGTAAAATAGTTCCAAAATTATCAATTTTGACTTTGTGAAGTTCAAAACTATTCTTTATAAAACGAAGCCCATCAAAATTTCCTTCAGTAATACTTAATTCGTCTTCAAATATAGCCTTATCAATTTTATCGCCTCTTACGTTAAAACGAATAACCCACTTAACTTCATCTACTTTATCAGCAATTCTATTAGCCCATTTAGCTAGAATTTCATTTTCTGCTGAATGCGGTTTTCCTATTTCAACTTCTTTCTCAATCTTTTTACCATTCAATTCTATTATAAACTTATTTTTTTCTCCAAGAGTAATTTTGTCTTGATTGAATGCAGCTTCCATAGAAACAGTTCCCTTAACGTTATAAAGATTTTCAACCTTTTCATTTAAAGTTACTCTTACAGTTCCTCCACCGGCTTTTTTTACTGTAATTTTCCCTTGTCCGAAAACAGTTGTTCCATCTACTCCATAAATTGAAAAATTAATAGCATCAGAATCTTCTATAAATCTAAAATTATTAGGTAATTCAATTTCAAAATAATCGCCCTTTTTCAATGTATTTCCATATTGTTTTGCATCCCATACTAATTTAATTTTAAATCTGCTCCAACGGGATGCTTTATTTAAGTCTTGTCCCTGCCCACTTAGAATTTTAAACTCTGTAATACTTACATTTGGCGTAATATTTTTACCTGTTTCTTCTGCTGAAACTTTGAAAGCAGGTAATAAAGTTCCTAACACCATAAGAACACTTAATAATATAGAATAAATTCTTTTTTTCATTGTACTCCTCCTCATAGAATAATAATAGTGATTAAATTTTTAAAATAAAAATTTCAATACTTTTTTAATACATTGTTATTAGAAGCCTAAACTAATAACTAAACTTAAATAAATTTCATAACTTTAATAAATTTCATAACTTTAATGAAATACTATTTAATTGACATATTAATAATAACATTTTTATATTTTTAAATCAATTACATGAATTATATCTTTAATTTTTTACAGCTTAATGATAATAAATGTTTTCGTATTTTTATATTCAGAAATTTAAAAAAAGTTAAATTTTATACAATTAATCTATTTTTTTGTTTTTATATATATATTTAATTATTT
>CABRGI010000151.1 GCA_902470455.1 uncultured Parvimonas sp. | reverse complement strand
TACTTTCCAATTCAATATTTGAAGCATCTTTTTTCTTTTCAACATTAACGCTATCTAAAAATGTAAAAATTCTATCTGCCATCTTAGTATTCATCATAAGTAAATGCATACAATATCCCAATTCTCTGATTGGAGTAAAAAACTCAGTTGCAATCAAAACAAAGAATATAAAATTATAAATTGATATACTGCCCTTTGAAATTGAAAGAACTGCTAAAAATCCTGAAATTGCAATTCCAAGATACATAACTCCGTCCATATATCCAACTGATTGAAGTTGAAATTTCAAAAGTTCCATAGTGGAAAGTCTGAATTTTTCTGCGGATTCATTAAATTTTTTCTCATAAATGGCATCAGCACTATAAGAATAAAGAGTATTCAATCCCTTTAAATCGTCCATAAATAAATTGCTTACATCCATATAAGTTGACCAATAATGTTGCATAATTTTTGCTGAACGCTTTTGTATCAACACTATTGAAACAGGAATAAAAGGAATACTGATTAAAAATACCAAACCACCCAAAGGATAAATAAAGGCTACAATCAATAAAATTGTCCCACAGTTAAAAAATGTCCTTAAAGTTGTGGATAAATAAGTGCTGTAAAACGTATCTAAACTGTCAATTCCTTGAGATGCAACAGTTAGTACATCAGCAGTCGAATAACCTTTAAAAACTTCTTGATCACTTTTGGAAAAAGCTTCAAAAAATTTTGCTTTTAAATTATCCCTAGCAAACTGAGAAGCTACACCTTGGTACCTTTTAGCAAAAATTGAAATTCCAAAACCTAAAATATTCAATCCGATTACTATTATAACGTAAGTTAAAAGATTAAATTCCGTTTTGTTATATAAATTTGAAAATCCTTTTGCAATAAATCCGAAAGAAATTATTCTCATTAAAAACTGAATCCAAGACAAAAAAGATGATATATAGACAAATCTCATCCTATCTCCCAACTCTTTTTTTAATTTATTTTTTAATTCTTTTCGTCTTTCACGACTGATTTTTTGCTTTTGGATTTTTGTACTTAAATCACTATCCATAAAAAACTCCTTACCATAAAATTATACTAATATTTGTATGATACCCAACTGTAACAATTATTAAAAATATAATCAATCTCAATTATTAATCGAATAAAATACCACATAAATGTGGTATTTTTCTATTTTATTTTTCTAACTTCTTCTACAACTCTATTAATTGCATCTTCAGAAGACATTTCAACATTTTCCATTTCTCTTCTTGTTGAAAATTCAATTATATTTTCATTAGCTTTTTTGCCCACAGTAATTCTTAAAGGAATACCAATTAAATCTCTGTCATTAAATTTAACGCCTATTCTTTCTTTTCTATCATCAAGCATAACTTCAACACCTTGAGTTTCCAATTCATCATGAATTTTTTCTCCAAGTTTCATTTGATCTTCGTCATTAATATTTACAACTGTAACTATTGCATGATATGGTGCAACTTGAATTGGCCAAATAATTCCTTTTTCGTCATTATTTTGTTCAATAATCGCGGTAATGCTTCTTGTAATTCCTATTCCGTGACTTCCCATCCAGAAATATTGGCTAACTCCATTTTCATCTAGGAAAGTTGCATTTAAAGATTTAGAATATTTTGTTCCAAGTTGGAAGATATTTCCAACTTCTATACCTCTTGCAAATTTCAAAGTTTTACCACTTATAGGACAAACATCTCCCTCTTGAACCATAAGTAAATCATCTACAATTTCTCCGTCAAAATCTCTTCCAAAATTACAGTTGATATAGTGATGGTCTGCCTTATTTCCACCGACTACTGTATTTTTCATAAGAGTAACTCTCTTATCTAAAATCTTTCTTGCTTTTAAGTTTAAAGGTCCTGTATATCCTGCAGATGAACCTATTTTTATAATAGTTTCTTCATCCATCATTTCTACCTCGTGTTCTGGAACTCCAAGATAGGCACAAAGTTTTGTCATATTAAGTTCTCTATCTCCCGGAATAAATACTATAATTGGTTCTCCTGCCACAATTAAATCTATCGCCTTAATACATTTTGAAGCCTCTTGTTTTAAAAAGTTTGCAACATCTTCTATTGTCTTACAATTTGGAGTATAAACTAATTCTAGTTCTTTTTCTTCTCCACTTTCATCAACTTTGTATATAACTTCCGCCTTTTCATCAGTTGCTGCATAACCACTTTCGTCACAATAGCAGATGACTCCCTCTCCAACATCAGAAAGAGCGATAAATTCATGTGAACTGTTACCTCCCATTGCTCCAGCATCTCCGGCAACAATTTTATAATTAAGTCCTAATCTATTAAAAACTTTTTCGTATGCTTTCCACATTTCTTTATAAGATTCCATCATCATTTCAGGACTTACATCGAAAGTATAAGCATCTTTCATAGAAAATTCTCTGGCTCTGTTAATTCCAAAACGAGGTCTTTTTTCATCACGATATTTAGTTTGAATTTGATAAATATTTAAAGGTAATTGTTTATAGCTCTTAATTTCCCCACTTATCAAAGTTGTAAAATATTCTTCTGCAGTTGGTCCAAGACAAAATTCTCTTTCATTTCTGTCCTTAACTTTGAACATCTCAGGTCCAAAAGTTTGCCATCTTCCTGATTCTTCCCATATTTCTTTTGGTTGAAGTGCAGACATTAAAATTTCATATCCACCCATCCTATCCATTTCTTCTCTTACAATATTTTCAACTTTTCTAATCGCTCTGTAACCAAGAGGAAGATAAGAATAAACTCCTGCAGCAGTTTTTCTTATCATTCCTGCTCTTAAAAGCAATTTATGACTTACAATTTCTGCCTCTTGAGGATCTTCTCTAAGTGTAGGCATATAATATCTTTTCATTTTCATAATAAATTTCCTCCGTAATAAAAATTTTTAATTGTGATGATATTAAAAAACGGCAATCATCTCCAAGAGACGAAAGCCGTGGTACCACTCTAATTTATACTCAAAAGCTATAAGGCACAACCCTGTATTTTTAATACAAGTTCAAAGATAGGTTCAATTAACTGCATAAAAGTTTTTCACCAAACAACTTCTCTCTACATATACATAAATAATTTACTATTTCTTATCATCACTAAATATCTAATGAATAGATTATATTAAATTTATCAAAAAAAGTCAATACAAAATTTATAAACTAATCAAACAAAAAAGGTTGAGGAAATCCTCAACCTAAATTTATTTATTCTTATTTATTGCAGCAAGGTTTTGATGCTCTTAA
>CABRGI010000150.1 GCA_902470455.1 uncultured Parvimonas sp. | reverse complement strand
AAGTTTTTAATTTTTTAAATAAATAAAATTAATAATAACAAAAATCATTTATATACAAAAATATTTTTAAAAACTTGTATTCATAATTATTTTACACCATTTTTATTTCAATGTCAATTTAAAATCGGACAGTAAAGTGACAAAAATATACAAAAATTAGTACTTTTTTATGGTTTTTAATAAAAAATTTTTATTGATCTTTTTTACAAAAAAAGATTGAGTTTAATTACTCAATCTTTATTAATTACCTTAAAAATTATATTTTTATTTTATTCATAATCTCCTTTTAAATCATCTATAATTCTCCATCCATCACTTGTATAATTCTTAGTATTTATAGGAATTATTGCAGTTATAAATAAAGATAGATTATGATAAAACATAAAGCACAAATTCCAATACAATAAACCATTTTTATCAGGATTAGCCTTAAATATGTATCCCAGTATGAATATTATTAAAAGTAAAGTTGCCAAAGGTCCTCCAGCAATAGTCATAATTGAATTAAGTTTATTATATTTTTTATAATCATAATAAATATGTCCTGTAAGCATATTTAAATAAATAGTAAATCTTCCAATTTCAAATAATTTTTTTCCTTTTGCACCAATCTCAATTCTCCATTTATTCTCACGATAAAATAGAAGATACATTACCAAATGTCCCATCTCATGAACAAATATAGATATAAACATTAAACCCCATATAACAGGTATCATTAATATCCATTTGAATACAAACATTAGTTCATCCATAATATTCTCCTTACATAAATCATTAGAAATAAAAATTTCTTTAATCCCTTTAAAAACATCTTACTTTAAGAAATTGAAATACTTTTATCTATATGTATATTGTATCAAATATATTTTTTGTGTCAATATGTTAATACTTAAACATTTTATATTTAAAACATTCCCAATAAAAAACTCCGTTAGTTTTTCTAACGGAGTTGGTGCAGAAAAAGGGATTCGAACCCTCACAAGCTTTGCTCACTACCCCCTCAAGATAGCGTGTCTACCAGTTCCACCATTTCTGCATAAATCGGACTTTAAAAAGTCCGCTATTAATTTAATCTATTTGGAAATACTTTACATTCCATTTTTTTGGCAGATGGACAAGCAGCACATCCACCTAAAGCAGTTTCTCTTAATGTTTCAGGTAATGCATTTCCAACCTCATACATTGCTTGAACTACTTCGTCAAAAGGTACAATACTTTCTACTCCTGAAAGTGCAATATCACTGGCAACTAAAGCATTGATAGTTCCTGAACCATTTCTTAAGGCACAAGGAAATTCTACAAGCCCTGCTACAGGATCACAAACCAAACCCAATACCATAAGCATCGCAAAGGATGATGCTGTCAAAGATTGTTCCGGAGTTCCACCATGTAATTCAACTATTGCTGCTGCACTCATTGCAGCGGCTGCACCACATTCAGCTTGACAACCACCTTCTGCTCCGGAAATTGTTGCATTTGTTGCAATAATTCTTCCAATTGTTCCGGAAACTAGAAGTGCCATTAGCATTTGGTCATCTGTAAAATTATATTTATCTTGAATCCAAGAAAGACTTCCTGGTAAAATTCCAGCACCTCCGGCAGTTGGAGCTGCTACAATTTTTCCCATACCTGCATTTACTTCAGATGTAGAAAAACCTCTAGCAATAGCAGTTACCATAGATTCACCTAAAATACTTTTTCCGCTTTGTGCATATCTTAAAATTTTCTTTGCATTTCCACCAGTTATTTTGAACGGATTGATTTTATCATTATTTATAACATCTGAAGCTGATGCTTTCATTACTTCATAAGTTTCTCTAAGCATTTTCATTAATTCTTCTTTTGTTAAGCCCATTTCTTCTAGTTGGTGTTCCAATGCAATTTCACTGATTTTTTTATTTTTTTCTTTACATAAACGTAATAATTGTGCTCCTGATGAAATCATATAACCTCCTATAATGGTTTTAAAATCATGCAATCCAACATATCAGGTAATTTACTTATTCTATAAATAGCCATTTCATCAATTCCACCATCAATTTCCATAACAGCAGAAGCAACTCCATCTTCTCTATTCATAATCAAACTACCGATATTTATCTTATTTTCAGCTAAAATTGTACTAACTTGTGCAATCATTCCATATCTGTCGTTATATTTTAGTATTATTGTATTATATACACCACCAAATTTAACGTCAACCCCATTAATATTTGTAATTTCAATGGCTCCACCACCAATTGAAGAACCTATAACATAAAAACTCTCTCCATTTGGATCAATAAATTCCGTCTTAACAGTATTAGGATGAGCAAATAACAAATCCATTGGTACAAAAGAAAAATCAATACCTCTCTTTGTAGCAATATCCAAAGCATCCCTAATTCTTTCGTCATCAGTATCATATCCCAAGATACCTCCAACTAATGCTCTATCAGTTCCATGCCCTTGATAAGTATTTTTAAAACTTCCATGTAAATGAAAAATTACTTTCTTTATATCTCTTGCATAAATAATCTTCGCAATACGTCCAAGCCTACAAGCTCCTGCAGTATGAGAACTTGAAGGACCAATCATTATAGGCCCAATAACATCAAAAAGTCCATAGTTTTTCATTATTTTTTCACTACTCCTTCAAAATTATTAAACAAATCTCCTTGTTTATAATCATTTCTATCCATTTTTTCTAATATTTCATCTCTAATCTTCCACCAACTCGTATTCCAATTGCAAAAAAGACTATTTTCTTCCGGAACACGCCCAAGTAATCTTTGTAAAACTATTTTTTCATCCAGATTTCTTAAAAAAGAAATAACCAAGTCGATAAATTTTTCCTTACTTATTAATTCTATTTCTCCATTTAAGTACATTTCGCCTAAAACCGTATTTTTTACGATGTATAGCGAATGTAATTTAACCTCTTCAACTTTTAGAGCAGATAAAATCTTTGCTGATTCAATCATATCTAACTCATCATCCCATGGAAGTCCAACAATAATATGAGTACAAACTCTAAAACTAAATTTATGAATTAAATTAACAGCATTTATAAATTCAGCCAAAGTATGACCTCTATTAAGTTTTATTAAAGTTCTATAATTTACAGTTTGCAAGCCCAATTCAAAGTCTATTTCTAAATTTTTATTCTTTTGAAAATCCTTTAAAAATAATAATTGCTCTTCTAAAATACAATCAGGTCTTGTTGATAACGAAATACCAATTATATCCTCATCTACAACGCTGTCCTCAATCATCTTTTTAAAATCTTCAATTCCGAGATATGT
>CABRGI010000149.1 GCA_902470455.1 uncultured Parvimonas sp. | reverse complement strand
AGGATAATGAAACAGATAGATTGCTTTTTGCAATATTTATGGTTTCAACTGTTTCTGCTGTAAATAAGTATTCTTCACTCCTTAGGGTTTCATCTTCTAGTGTTAGAAATGATTTAAGACTTGGTGGAGACGAAGCTCCGCCATCAATAGTTTCTGTTTATTTGGGAAATGAGATAGAAAATATTTTAGATGATATTTTAGATTTAGAAGTTAAAAATTCTATAAAATTAAATGATTTTAATATAAGTAATTTAGAATTTGCACCAAGAGATAATGATGATAGAAATAGGACTTCACCTTTTGCTTATACTGGTGGTAAGTTCGAATTTAGAATGCTTGGCTCGATGCAAAGCGCGGCAGATTGTAATATAGTTTTAAACACAATCGTAGGTTCAGAACTTAAAAATGTTTTAGAAAAAGTAGAAAATATTGAAGATAAGACTGAAAGAATTTCTGCTTGTAAAAAACTTTTAAAAGAATTATTTATTGAAAGTGAAAGGATTTTATTCTCTGGGGATAATTATTCGAAAGAATGGATTGAAGAGGCGGAAAGAAGAGGATTAAAAAATAATAAAACATATTTAGAAGCTCTTTTATATGCAAAAGAAAGCAAAGAATATGAAGTTATTTTGAATAATGATATTTTAAATAATTTAGAATTAAGTGCAGTTTATGATGTTTGTATTGAAGATATTAAAAATACATATATGCTAGAGATGAAAACATTGATTAACATGATTAATAAAGATGTTATTCCATCTTGTGTAAAGGAGCTTAATTTTGAAACAAATTTGAATGAAAGAATAAAAAATGTTAAACTAAATGACAGAGTAAATAAATTAAATAATTTGTTAGAAGGATTATTTACAAAGTTAGATGAATTCAAAGAGTTTGAAAAGACAATTAAAAGCAAAAAGGGGATTGACGAAGTTATTAGTTTACATAAATTTATTCCTAGAAAAATAGAAGAAATTAGAAAAATTAGTGATGAAATCGAATCAAATGTTTCAAGAGAAAATTGGAATATACCAACTTATGAAGAAATGTTTAGAGTATTAAATTAGGAGGAAATGATGAGCAAATTTATTTTTATTACCGGAGGAGATGTTTCAGGAATAGGTAAAGGAATATGTGGAGCAAGTTTGGGAAGACTTTTAAAGGATAGAGGATTTAGTGTATTTATGCAAAAATTTGATCCTTATATAAATGTTGATCCTGGTACTATGAGTCCTTATCAACATGGTGAAGTTTTTGTAACAAAAGATGGAGCAGAAACTGATTTAGACTTAGGGCATTATGAAAGATTTATTGATGAAGAGCTTACTCAAAGAAGTAATGTTACTACAGGAAGAATTTATAGTGAAGTAATCCAAAAAGAACGTAGAGGAGATTATAATGGAGCGACTGTTCAAGTAATTCCTCATATTACTGATAGAATAAAGGGATATGTTTATAAGGCTGCAGAAGAAAGTAAAGCTGACATAATCATAACTGAAATTGGGGGAACTGTTGGAGATATTGAATCACTTCCTTTTATTGAAGCTATTAGACAAATTCATGCGGAAAACAAAAAAGAGGATGTTTTATTTATTCATATTACTTTAGTACCTACAATACCTGGATCTAATGAATTAAAGACTAAGCCTACACAACATTCTTTTAAAGAGCTTATGAGTCAAGGAATAAAGACAAATATAATAGTTGTTAGAAGTCCTGAAAGAATTTCTGATGAAATAAAAAATAAAATCAGTCTTTTCTGTGATGTTCCAAAGGGTGCTATAGTACAATCAGAAAATGTAGATTTTATATATGAAGTTCCGGTTAAATTACAAGAACAAGGTTTAGATGAGTATGTTTTACATAAACTATCTCTTGAAGGAAAACCAATTGTAAAAAATGATTGGAAAGAAATGATTGATTCTTATAGAAATGTAAAAACAGAATTAGAAATTGGACTTGTTGGGAAATATGTTCAACTTCATGATGCCTATCTTTCTGTTTCTCAAGCATTGATAGATGCTGGTTATAAAAATGCTCATAAGATTAATATTCGTTGGATAAATTCCGAAGAAGTTAATGAAGAAAATGCTAAAGAAGTATTTAAAGGGCTTGATGGAATTATTGTTCCGGGTGGATTTGGAGGCAGAGGTATCGAAGGAATGATTGCAACAAGTAAATATGCAAGAGAAAATAATATTCCTTATTTTGGTATTTGTCTTGGAATGCAAATTGCAATTATAGATATAGCTAGAAATGTTGCAAATCTAGAAGGAGCAGATTCAACCGAAAAAGATGATACTACAAAATATCCTGTTATAGATTTGATGGAAAATCAATTTGATGTTGAAAATATTGGTGGAACTTTAAGACTTGGTAATTATGATTGTAAACTTCTAAAGAATTCTAAAGCAAGAGAACTTTACAATTCTGAAATAATTCAAGAAAGACATAGACATAGATATGAATTTAATAATAAATATAGAGAAGAACTGGAAAAGGCTGGTGTTATTTTCTCTGGGATAAATCCTGAACTTGATTTAGTAGAAATTATAGAATATACTGGCAGTGATTATTTTATTGCTTGTCAATTCCATCCTGAATTCAAATCAAGACCAAATAAAGTTCATCCATTATTTGACGGTTTTATAAAGGCATCTATAAAAAATAAAAATAAATAATTTTAGTTTGAACTAGGTAAGGAACATATTATTTGTTCCTTACTTTTTTATATGCTGATATAGACATGTGTTTTGTAAAATGATATAATTTTAGTGAAAAAATTTTTAATAATGATATTAATATAGGAGGAAATAATAGTGGGATTATTTGATATTGTTAAAAAAGCTATAACAGGAGCAAGTGATGAGGATAACAGAAAAAATAAGGAAAGGATGCGTGAAATTTTCAATTCTTGTGTAGAAAACGGCGACGAATATAAGTTAATTTACTGTCATATGCAAAATGAGACTAATGCTGTTGTTGTAAAAGTTACAAGACATAGTAATTTTATTGTTGGATATAAAGAAGGAGAAGTTGTTATAATTGATGTAAATGCTACATTATCAGAATATGGAGAACCAGAATTCTTTAATAAAGAAAATGGAGCAACAATAAAAACATTTGTAGGTTATTGTGTTGCTGATAAAGAAAATGTACATTATCAATTTGAACCTATAACATTTGAGCCAGGATTTGTAAACGGTGCAAAATATAAAGTATCAATTTCACAAAGTGTTGCTGAAGTTTCTGAATTCCGTAAATTCTTCAAACGTGGATTGTAATTTAATATTTCTTTTATAAGATTTT
>CABRGI010000148.1 GCA_902470455.1 uncultured Parvimonas sp. | reverse complement strand
CTATTGCTACAGAATTTTTTGCGCTTATAGTATTTCCAGCAGTATCCATTGCATATCTTCCCTCAACAAAGACAACTTTATCTTGCGATACAATTCCTCTACCATAAGGAGATAAGAGATTTAAAATTCCAGTACCATTAAAGCTCAAATCGCTTTTTGAAAAAATAACTGAATCCTTGTTGTCGCTTTTATTATCTCCCTTAAGTCTAATTTATTATTACTATCAGAAGCAAGAGTAATAATAGTCTTTTTCGCATTTTCAACTAAAATCAAATTTCCTTTTGATGAAGAAATCTCTACTCCCTTTAAAACAAGCCTAACCTTATCTTCACTTTTTGCATTTACTACAATCTGTCCTTCATCAAGTTTTCCCGTTAAAATATAAGTTCCTCCAGCAGAAATAGTTATAACATTTCCAGAAACACTTATATTTTTCCCTTTTATATTTGAAATATCACTTAAATTCAAAACTGTACTATTATTTTCATCAACCATTGCATCATAATCATCATCTGAAAAAATATTTGACTTTGCATTTGAATTCATTTTATTAATCTTCATATTTTGCATCGACTGTGTATTGGCTTCTTTAGTAGTTTTGCTACAAGATATCAAACAACCGGACAATATCGCCAAACTGAATAATTCAACTACCAATTTATTAGCTTTCATATGCCCTCCTTAATATTTCAACACAATTATACCTTTTATTTCTTTTGTAATTACATTTTACTAAAATAACCTTTAATTAACCTTAAATATAATTTTTGTTTTAGAATTTTTTGAGTAAATAAAAATAAAAAACGATTAAAAAGATTTACATAGCGGATGTATCTACGATACATTTCACTTTTGCTAAAGCAAAAGTGTGAGATTTCTCCATTCCGCTTCGCTACAGTCGAAATGACGTATAAGGCAAATCCCTTTGTTTAAGAGCTAGACGTTAAAAGTAAAAAAATCCAAAGATTATTATTAAAATTTCATAGAAAATAAAATAATTCACGTCATAGTCCTTGGCAAAGAAAATCTTCCCAATACGTCATCTCGAGCGAAGTGCAACGAAGTCAATCTAGCCCTAACTTTGCTTGTTTACAAGCAATAGTAGGTCTGACGGAGTCATTGTGTACAATGACTCTGGAGATCTCATAAAGCCCAGTAATTATATATGTAATTATTGTAGTTGACTATACTTTAATCAAACAAAAATGATGTATAAAGAGAAATCTTCAATTAATAGCTGAACGCGAATGGTAAACATCTTCAAAAAGTAGTAAAAAATTTCAAAAAAATTTAAGAATTATTTAAAATTATATAAAAGAAAACACAAAAAAGAGCTATTAATTTAATAACAGCTCTTATAAATTCAATTTTTAAAATTTAACTGTAAAAACAATTTTTTCTCCGTCAAAACTATCAGCAGAAATTTTTCCCCTATGTTTTAAAACTATTGATTGGGCTATGGAAAGTCCTATTCCATATCCACCTGTTTTACTATTTCTTGAACTATCAGCTCTATAAAATCTTTCAAATAATACATTATAGTTCTTGACTTCTAAATTATCTGCTTCATTTTCAACAGTAAATACTATTTTTCTATTTTGTTTAAAAAGTTTAACTTTTATATCACTTTTTTCTCTTGCATATTTAATAGCATTGTCAAGTAATATTCCAATAACCTGTCTTATTAAATTTTCATTTCCCTTAAATGAAATTCCAGATTCAATTTCAGTAATAATATCTTTATCCAAACTTAAAGCATAATCTTTAACATCTGAAACACAATCATTTAGCAAATCTGAAAAAGAAAAATCCGTCTTTTCAAGACTTCCTGATTCTTCAAGTTTAGTAAGTGAAATTAAATTTCCGATAAGACCATTTAATCTATTTACTTGCTTGTGAATATTTCCAGTCCATTTGCTTTCTCCACTTTCCATTTCAAGCACATCTGCACTTGTCTTTATTATTGCAAGAGGAGTTTTTAGCTCATGACTTGCATCTGTAATAAAAGCATTTTGTTTTTCATAGGCTTGAACCATCGGCGCAACAGCCTTTTTAGATAGAATAAATGAAAAAAGAGCAACAAATCCTAAAACCAAAACACTTATTACAACACTATTCCCAAGATTTGAATAAAAGACATCAAAATCTTTTACAACATCTACAAAGGCAATCAATTTACCCTTGTCTGTATTTTCAACTACATATTTAAACCCTTTATAATACCCACTGGTCTTCCCCTTTGTCAAAACAGTTTTTGCATATTCAACAGCTTCAGATGCGCTTGTAAAGAAAACATCATCAGTATTAACTGTTACAATATTTTTTTGATTATCTGTTCTAACTGTAAAAAATCTATTTGAGAAGTTTTTTAAATAAAGAGTCTTTTTGTTTTCTGCATTTTCATTAATTACAGCAAAACTTGGCATAACTCCATTATTTTCTACCAATGTCTTAAGTAATTCATCAGAGCTATGATTAATATTATAAAAGTTTGCTATATTTACAAAAGCCATTATTGACAAAACTACAATTGATATAATTCCAACCGAAAAATAGATAAACTTTTTTCTAAGTTTAATTTCCATTTATAGCCTCCAAAGAATAGCCAACATTTCTAGTTACTTTTATTTCAACATCTGCTTCCAGCTTTGCAAGTTTTTTTCTTAAATATGAAATATAAACCCAAACAACACTTATATCTGAATCAGTATCATATCCCCAGATTTTATCCATAAAAGTATCTGCTGAAATAATATTTGAAGGTGTTGACATAAGCATTTCAAGCATTTGAAATTCTTTATTTGTAAGTTTGTAATTATCTTTTGCAGAAGATAATTCAAATGTAGTTCTATTTAAAGTAATATTTCCGAAAGTCAAAACATTATCTGTAACATTTTCTTTTCTTCTAGTTATAGCTCTAAGTCTTGCTAAAAGCTCTTTAACTTCAAAAGGCTTAGTAAGATAATCGTCTGCTCCACTATCAAGACCAACAATTTTATCATCAAGTTCTGACTTTGCAGTAAGCATAATAACCGGAATGCTATTTCCCTGTTCCCTTATAGTTTTTAAAACTGTAATACCATCAACCTTCGGCATCATAATATCTAAAACAACGGCATCATAATTTTCAGCTTCCAAATAAGTAAGAGCTTCCTCACCGTCATAAACAACATCAACTGAATATTTATTTCCTTTCAAAATGGCACAAAGACCATCTGCTAAATCAATTTCATCTTCACAAATTAAAATTCTCATAAAATCACCCCGTATTTATATACTATAACATATTTATACTATAACAGTATAACCTTAAAACAA
>CABRGI010000147.1 GCA_902470455.1 uncultured Parvimonas sp. | reverse complement strand
AAAATTTGGAATAGAATTAGAGTATGACAACTCTTTTAATTATATAGATAAAAAAAATCTTGATAAATATTATGAAATGAATGAATTTGTCGCAAGGTTTTATTATAAAAAGATGATGGAAAATTCTGTTCCTAAACAGTATTTACTAAAAAGAGGTATTAATCAAAAATCAATTAATCTTTTTTTTATTGGTTATGCTGATGAAAATTGGAAAGCTCTTTATAATGAGTTAAAATTTAAAAAAATGGATATTGAAATTGCAGAAGAGCTTGGACTTATAATCAAAACTAAGACTGGCGATTATGTTGATAGGTTTAGAAATAGGATTATGTTTCCTATTTTAAATAAAAATAAAAAAGTAATAGGTTTTGGAGGAAGAACTATTGTTGATGATAGTGCGAAATATTTAAATTCTCCTGAAAGTGTAATTTTTAAAAAGGGTGATAATATTTATGCTCTTGATAAAATAATAGAAAATAATATAAGAGATAAAGTTTTAATTGTTGAAGGATATATGGATGTTATATCTTTGTATCAAAATGGAATTAATTATGTTGTTGCAGGGCTGGGAACTGCATTTACTGAAAACCAGGCAAGACTTATAAAAAGATATTTCAGAAACAATGTTTATTTATGTTATGATGGTGATAATGCAGGAATAAGTGCAACAAATAAAACAAGTTCTGTTTTTAATGAAATTTCTGTTAAACCTAATATTATAATGCTTCCTGATAAATTGGATCCTGATGATTATATAAAAAAATATGGATTGAATGACTTTAATAAACTTTTAGAGTCACCATATGATATTAATGGTTTTAACTATGAAATTTTGAAAAAAAGCAAAAAAAATAGTAATTCTATTACTGATAATACAATTTTTTATGAAAGTATTTTAGACTTTTTAACAAAAATAGATACTAATATACTGAGAGATTTGTATATAAATAAAATATCTAGTGAGTTTGGAATAGATAAAAATTCGTTAAAAGAAGATTTTCTAAATTTTGATAAAAAAGATAAAATAATTGAAAAAAAAGAAAAAGAAATTGAAATGGATTATAAATCGGAAAATTTATTATTAAATTCTGACAAAAAAGTTTTAATAATGGGTATTATACTATTAATGAGATATGAAAATAATGTAGTAGATATAAGTAATAAATTAGAAGATTTATGTAAAACTTCTAATTTATATGATATTTTTTGGTATGTCAAAAATAATGTAAAGAATAATACGATAACTGTTCCATCAGCTCTAATTGAGAAATTTAAGAATAATGTTGATAATTTAAAAATAGTAGAATATATTGTTAAATGTTATAATGAGCAAATTAAATTATCAACTTTAGATTATATTAAGTTACTTGATATAACTATTTTAAATTATGAAATTAGAAAAACAACTAGAAATATTGAAAAATTAAGGCAAATGGATAAAAATAATGAAGCAGTAATTTCTAATTTAAATTTTAATGTTGAAAAGTTAATGGAATTAAACAGAAATCTTAAAAATATTGAGAAAGGGGTTCATCATGAATAATAAATTAAATGATATTGAATATGATGAAGTAAAAATTCTAATAGTAGAGGAACTTACTAAATACGCTAATGAACATAATGGTTTTGTTAATAATAAGTATCTTGAATCGTTAGATTTATTTAATTTTATTGATATTGATGATATTGAAGAAATAAAATCTAAGTTAGCTGAAAATCAGGTAGAGTTTATCGATGAAATTGAAAATTTAGAAGATATTGAAATTACTGATGATTTAATAGACCTAGAGGATGAAAAAGAAGATTCTGAAGATGAAGAAATAAAATTAGAAGATTTTTCTGATTTAAAAGGTTTTAATATAGATGATCCCGTTAAGATGTATTTAAAAGAAATTGGGAAAATACCATTACTTAGTGCTGACGAAGAAAGAATTTTAGCGGAAAATATGGAAACTGGAGATATTGAAGCTAAGAAAAAATTAGCTGAAACAAATTTAAGACTTGTAGTTAGTATTGCAAAAAGATATGTCGGTAGAGGAATGCAATTTCTTGACTTAATACAAGAAGGAAATATGGGCCTTATGAAAGCAGTTGAAAAATTTGATTTTAGAAGAGGTTTTAAGTTTAGTACTTATGCTACTTGGTGGATAAGACAAGCAATTACAAGATCCATAGCTGATCAAGCTAGAACAATAAGAATTCCCGTTCATATGGTTGAAACTATAAATAAATTAGTTAGAATTGAAAGACAATTAGTTCAAGAACTAGGAAGAGAACCGACTAATGAAGAAATATCAGAACATATGGGAATTGAAGTTGATAAAGTAAATGAAATTAGAAAAATTGCTCAAGAACCTGTTAGTTTAGAAACTCCTATTGGTGAAGAAGATGATAGTCATTTAGGAGATTTTATTGAAGATGAGACAGCAATCGCTCCTGATGAAGCAGCTAATTTTTCAATGTTAAAAGAGCAATTAAACCAAGTTTTAAGTACACTTTCCGATAGAGAGAAAAAAGTTTTAGAACTTAGATTTGGTCTTAATGATGGTACACCTAGAACTTTGGAAGAAGTTGGTAAAGAATTTGAGGTTACTAGAGAAAGAATAAGACAAATAGAAGCCAAAGCGCTTAGAAAATTAAAACATCCTAGTAGAAGTCAAAAACTAAAAGATTTCTTGGAATAAAGATATGGTTAGTTTAAGATTAAAGAAGATTTGCAATTTAGTTGATATAAATTCCATTGTGGCAGATATAGGAACAGATCATGGTATAATTCCTATAGAATTATCAAAAAGTTGTATATCAAAAAAAATTATTGCAACTGATATTAGTAAAAATTCTTTGGAAAAATTAGAACATAAACTAATATATAACAGTAACATAGTAAATATTGAAACCAGAGTATCTGATGGACTATACTGTTTTGATGAATTTGAAGTTAATACTATAATTATTTCAGGTATGGGTGGTATACTAATTAAAGAAATTTTAGAAAAAAATTTGTCTGTTGCAAAGACAGCAAACAGTTTAATTCTATCACCAAATAATTCATTGGATATTTTAAGAAAGTTTTTATTGCAAAATAATTTTGTTATTGAAAAAGAAGATGATGTAATAGAAAATAAAAAATATTATCAAATTTTGAAAGTAAAAAGAGGCAAAGACTTTTATAGAAATGGTTATGAATTCCTATATGGTAAGTTACTTATAAAAAACAAATCTGAAAATTTAAGAATATTTTTAGAAAATGAATTAAAAAAGTATGAGAATATTTTAGATAAAATAAATTTAGCAAGCAAAAGTAACGAAAGAATTTTAGAAATAACTAATTTA
>CABRGI010000146.1 GCA_902470455.1 uncultured Parvimonas sp. | reverse complement strand
TAAAAATTAAAAAATTTCCAATTGATTCATATAAAAATGTTGGATGCTACCGGAGCTAATTACTATGACTCTATCGAAACTATTAAGGATAAGTTAAAAGCTAATCCGGTTCCTGTTCAAATTCCTATAGGAGCTGAATCAGAATTCGTAGGAGTTATTGACCTAGTTTCAATGCACGCTATTATTTATAAAAATGACTTAGGTACAGATATAGAAGAAACTGATATTCCGGATGCTTACAAAGATAAAGCAGAAGAATATCGTCAAAACTTATTGGAAGCATTAGCTGAAACAGATGAGTTTATTATGGAAAAATATTTAGAGGGAGAAGCTATTTCACCATCTGAATTAAGAGAAGCTATCAGAAGAGCTACTATTAATCTATCAATAAACCCGGTTCTATGTGGTTCAGCTTATAAGAACAAAGGGGTTCAACCTTTATTAAATGCTATCGTGGCTTATATGCCATCTCCATTAGACATTCCTTCAATTGAAGGTGTAGATGATAATGAACAACCTGTAGAAAGACATGCTTCAGATGAAGAACCTTTTTCAGCATTAGCATTTAAAATCGTAGCTGACCCATTTGTTGGAAAGCTTGCATATTTCAGAGTATACTCAGGAACTTTAGAATCAGGTTCTTATGTATATAACTCAACAAAGGGCAAAAAAGAAAGAATTGGTAGAATTCTTATGATGCATGCTAACAAGAGAGAAGAAGTTGACAGCGTATCAGCTGGAGACATCGCAGCAGCAGTAGGTCTTAAAGATACTACAACTGGAGATACTCTTTGTGATATTAATAGCCATGTAATTCTTGAAAAAATGGAATTCCCAGAACCGGTTATTTCTGTTGCTATCGAACCAAAAACAAAAGCATCTCAAGAAAAAATGAGTATAGCTTTACACAAATTAGCAGAAGAAGATCCTACTTTTAGAACTTATACTGACGAAGAAACTGGTCAAACAATTATTTCAGGAATGGGTGAATTACACTTAGAAATCATTGTTGACAGACTTTTAAGAGAGTTCAAAGTAGAAGCTAATATAGGTAATCCACAAGTTTCTTACAGAGAATCAATTTCTCAAGGTGCAGAAGCTGAAGGAAAATACATCAGACAATCTGGTGGTAGTGGACAATATGGACACTGTAAAATTAAAATTGAACCTCAAGAAGCTGGTAAAGGCTTTGAGTTTGTAAATAATATCGTAGGAGGAGCTATTCCAAAAGAATATATCGGACCTGTTCAAAAAGGTATTGAAGAAGCAACTCAAGCAGGTGTACTTGCAGGATATCCTGTTTTAGATGTTAAGGTTACTTTATATGATGGTTCATACCATGATGTAGACTCATCTGAAATGGCATTTAAGATTGCTGGTTCAATGGCATTTAGACAAGCAGTATCAAAAGCTGCTCCGGTTCTTTTAGAACCAATGATGAAAGTTGAAATAACAACTCCGGATGAATATTTAGGAGATGTAATGGGAGACGTTTCATCAAGAAGAGGTAGAATTCAAGGAATGAATCCTAAAAATGGAGTTCATGTACTTGATGCGTTTATACCTTTAGCTGAAATGTTTGGATATGCTACAGACTTAAGAAGTAATACTCAAGGTCGTGCAACATATTCAATGCAATTCGATCATTATGAAAAAGTGCCTCAAGCAATTGCTGATAAAGTAATTGGAGAGAGAGCAAAAAAATAGATTAGGAGGATTTTAGTAAAATGGCTAAGCAAAAATTTGAAAGAACTAAACCACACGTTAATATCGGTACTATTGGTCACGTTGACCATGGTAAAACTACTTTAACTGCAGCTATCACTTTAGTATTAAATAAAAGATTTGGTACTGGTGAATTCGTTGATTATGCAAACATCGACAAAGCTCCAGAAGAAAGAGAAAGAGGAATCACTATTTCAACTTCTCACGTTGAATACGAAACAGCAAACAGACACTATGCACACGTTGACTGCCCAGGACACGCTGACTATGTAAAGAACATGATCACTGGTGCTGCTCAAATGGACGGAGCTATCTTAGTAGTAAGTGCTGCTGATGGTCCAATGCCTCAAACAAGAGAACATATCTTACTTGCAAGACAAGTAGGCGTTCCAAGAATCGCTGTTTTCTTAAACAAAGAAGACCAAGTTGATGATCCAGAATTAATCGAACTTGTTGAAATGGAAGTTAGAGAATTATTAAGCGAATATGAATATGATGGAGATAACACTCCAATCGTAGTTGGTTCAGCTTTAAAAGCTCTTGAAGATCCAGATGGAGAATGGGGAGATAAAATCGTTAAATTAATGGAAGAAGTTGACGAATATATCCCAGAACCAGTTAGAGATATTGATAACCCATTCTTAATGCCAGTAGAAGACGTATTCTCAATCACAGGTAGAGGAACTGTTGCTACAGGTAGAGTAGAAAAAGGTAAAGTAAAAGTTCAAGATAACGTTGAAATAGTAGGTTTAACAACTGAAAGAAGAACAGTTGTTGTAACTGGTGTTGAAATGTTCAAGAAGATGTTAGACGAAGCAGCTGCTGGAGATAACGTTGGTTTATTATTAAGAGGTGTTCAAAGAAACGAAATCCAAAGAGGACAAGTTCTTTCTAAACCAGGAACAATCAATCCACATACTAAATTCGAATCAGAAGTTTACGTATTAACTAAAGAAGAAGGTGGAAGACATACTCCATTCTTCTCAGGATACAGACCACAATTCTACTTCAGAACTACTGACGTAACTGGTAATATCCAATTAGAAGAAGGCGTAGAAATGGTTATGCCAGGAGATAACGCTAAATTCATTATCGAATTAATCACTCCAATCGCTATTGATGAAGGTTTAAGATTTGCCATCAGAGAAGGCGGAAGAACAGTAGGTTCAGGCGTTGTTACTAAGATTTTAGCATAATTAAATTTATGTTTTTAAAAGGGAACTAGAAAGTTCCCTTTTTTGTTATGAAAAATTATGTAAACCTTATTTTTAAAAAATTTTTTATTATTTGTTTATCTCAAATAAATAAAATATTTCTACAATAAACTTTACTCATTTTTAGTTTTATATACTTCAAATTATAAAAAAAATTAGAAAAATTTAAGATGATTTTTTTAGTCCACATACCTTGCAAGTTTTTAATTTTTATGTTAATATTACTTAAGAAATCGTTTTTATATTAGGAGGGATTATGAAAAAGGAAGTAAGAATTATTTTTGTAATAGGTTTTAGCTTATTCGCAATGTTCTTTGGTGCAGGAAACCTTATATTTCCAACATTTTTAGGATATAATTCTGGATCTTATTGGCCAATAGCATTTATTTTGTAT
>CABRGI010000145.1 GCA_902470455.1 uncultured Parvimonas sp. | reverse complement strand
AATTACTTATTATTTTGGACTGAAAAGATATGAGGGGCTTTATGAGATCTCTCCATTTCGCGCTGCTCCAGTCGAGATGACGTGTTGGGGATTCACTTTGCTTGTTGCTATGACGTGCATTGTTTATTTTTTAAATATTATTTACACAAAAAAAGAACACTCTTAAAAAGAATATCCTTTCGTAAAACTGTTATTTATTATTCCATAATTTTCTTTAGTATTTCTCCAATATCTCCGTCAATGCAAATACTTCTGTCTTTAATTTGTTCAGGGTAAAATGCTTCTTTATAATTAATACAGGCATAAATTGAATTTTTATTTTCCATAGTAATTTGCCAAAAAGGATATTTTATTATTACAGGAGTATTATTTCCAACACCCAACTCTAAAAAGAGTATATGTTTATCTTTATACTTTTCAAGAAAATCAGAATATGCCTTAGATGCTCTATACCAACCTTCATCTTCGACAAAGGAAGTATCAGCACGAAGATTCATTGTAACATCGGAGTCATCATCAGGACATTTTGGAATCATATCTGTAGGAATTTTCATTGATATTTCCATATTTTCAGGTATATCAAAAATACCTTCTTCATTTTTCTTAAATCCTTGAACTTCTATCGCTCTCATAACCCATTCTTCATTATCATAGGTCTTTTGATTTTGTGAATTCACGCTTTGAAATAATCCATAATCACCTTGAGTATAAAATAGTCGTTTTTTATCAAATCCCGCTCTTTGAAATTGATGATCTACATTTGTCGTTATAACAAAATATTCTTTGTCCTTTATAATGGAAAACAAATCCCTGTAAACAGGTTTTAGTGGTTCGATATATCTATTAAAATATATATGTCTTGCCCACCAAGCCCAAAGTGTTTCTCTATCCGGAAAAGGGTAAAATCCACCTGAATACATATCAGTTATACCGAATTTTTTTGAAAAATCAAAGAAATATTTTTCGAATCTCTCTCCACTATAAGTAAAACCTGCAGAAGTTGAAATTCCCGCTCCAGCACCTATTACAATTGCATCTGCATTTTCTATTTCATTTTTTAAAAATTCAATCTTTTCTCTATTTAATTCACTTTCAGAAGATATATTTTTCCCAACAGTCTTTAATCCCTTAAGTCCCATTTGAATACTTTCTCTGTATCCATCTGTTTTATTATAATTTTCTTTCATATTTTACCTACAAATCTAAAATCCTTTTATATTCTCTTATATCAGGCTCTTTTCTATCTATGCACCATTCTTTTATAACTTTTATAAGTTCGGATTTATCTTCTATAAATGTTTGATATACCCCGCCGTTTTTTTCTATTTCAAAAATATAAGAATCTATTTCATTTGAAATTTTCTTACTAAATAATGATGAAAAAAATCCCTTATTTTTATAACATGGAGTACATTGGATAAAATTACCTTGTTTTCCATCAGTTTCATACCAAATGGTAATGAATGTTAGTCCTCCATTTTCATTTACTCGGTCAATATCATTAAATGTTTCAATAAAGTTTTCAATATTTTCCCAATCACATTCAAAGTCGTCTGTGTTTTCTGTTCTACATTTTAATATGTCAATCCCTTTACAAAAAATTGCATCATTGCTTTGAGGATTATAAATTCCTACACCATATTCATCTGCAATACTTTTTACAAATTCCAATGCCTCATCTTCAACATTGTATGAGAATGCACAATATGCTCCATTCTTTCCTAAGCTATAATCAGTCAAATGATTTTCTGAATCCTCTGTTGCATAGGCAATCTCATCAGGCAAAGCATACTTTCCACTTATTGGTGGAAATTTTTCAAACATCTTTTTAGCCCAACAGGATATTACATCAGAACAGCCATCCAAAGATTCATAATCTTTATTTTCTTTATATTCTGTAAACTCCTCCTGATACGCAAATACATCCAAAGAAGTTTTTATCTCTTCTCTTTTTTCAAAGACAAATAAATCAAAACTCATAATTATCTCCTTTTTAAAATAGTATAATCATTAGTATTATATCATTTTTTCATAATATTTTTTATCCTCATCTTTAAAAACATTAAAAATAATTCTATCCATAGCTAAAGGATGTTCTAAAACCCATTTTTTAGTTGTTTCAATTGCAATCTCTGCTGCTCTTTCCTTTGGAAATCTAAATTCGCCTGTTGATATACAACAAAATGCTACACTTTTAATTCCATTTTCGAAACACATATCCAAAGTTTTTTCATAACAATCTGCTAATTCTTTTTCTAACTTTTCCGTAAGCTCTCCATAAACTATTGGTCCAACTATATGAATTACTTTTTTTGAAGGTAGATTATAGGCATCTGTAAGCATAGGAACAGCTGTAGGTTGTTCATAATCTTGCCCATATTTTTTCTTAAGTTCCTGCATCTTTTCGTTACATTCTGCCCTTAGTTGAATTCCTGAAAAAGTGTGTATTTGATTATCAATACATAGATGCATAGGAGCCCAACATCCAAGCATTATTGAATTCGCTGCATTAACTATTGCATCAACCTTAAGTCTTGTAATATCTCCCTGCCAAATGGAAAAAACATCTTTAATAATTGGAATATCCTTAAGCTCTACAATTCCCTTTTCTTCTGCACAAAGTTTTAAATATTCATCTTGAACTTTTAAAACTTCATCATCCATTTTTCTAGGCATACGGATATTCATAAGAGAACGTAAAATCACCTTTTTTTGAGTTTCATCTTCAGAAATTTCCATATTTTTATAATTATCCGAATCAGCTATAAATGCTTTTACTAAAAATTCCAACATTTCTTCTTTATTTTTATTCATATAATCACCCTCTTTTTACTATATTACCCAAATGAAATATTTATAATTCTATTTTACATCCTAAACTAGATATATGAAATATTTTTGTAAATTTAATAGTTAAGGGGCTTTAGGAAATCTCCAGAGTCATTGTTTCAAATAATACAATAACTCCGTCAGACCTACTATTCTTTGCAAGCACGGAGCTTTAGGAGATCTTTCGACTCCGTTACACTACGCTCAAGATGACGTGTTGGGGACATTACTTTAATAGTTACTATGACGTGCAACATTTTACTTCTTATAAATTTTTAAACAATTGAAGTTTATTTACTTTTAACGTATAGCTCCTAAACAAAGCATTCTTATTTATACGTCATTTCGAGCGAAGCCGAGAAATCTCATAGTTTTACTTGTTTACAAGTAAAACTAAATGTATCGTAGATACATACAATATGAAGTTTTATTAACTTTAATTACAATACAATCTACTAATAACATTTCTTTCACAATTGCGGGGCTTTAGGAGATCTCTCGACTACGCTCGAGAT
>CABRGI010000144.1 GCA_902470455.1 uncultured Parvimonas sp. | reverse complement strand
TCTCCATGACTTATTTTTCTTAAATATTTTAGATTTTCTTCATTGAAACTTGAAAAAATTACATTTTTTTCTAACTTATATTCCTTTACACATTTATATAAAAGCTCTGCAGACTTTAAGCCAATCTCTCCATCATCCTTAACATCAATACTATAAATAACAGAGTCTCCAAATTTTTCAAAGAGTGCAGAAACTTCCATTGGATGTAATCCTTGTTCTCTATTTTCAGCATAAGGAAAATTACCATTAATGTCTTTAAATCTATATCCGAAATTAAACTCTTTAATTTCATCAAAGGTATAATCTATTACCTTTCCAGTTCCATCAGTTGTTTCATCAATATCTTCATTATGTTGAGTAATTATTTTTCCATCTTTTGTAAGTCTTATATCAGTTTCAAAAGCATCAACTCCCATTTCAAAAGACTTTATAAAAGCCAATTCCGTATTTTCCGGAAATAAATGACTGGATCCTCTATGAGCAAAAACTAATGGAAAATCACCATTTTTAAAAATTTTCCTTGCCTTTTTTTCTTTTTTAAAACATGAAAATTGCAATAAAATATAAATTGATATTATTAAAACAAACAAAAACAAATACATATACTCATCTCCTAAAACTTTAATTATCTTAATTTAATTATTTATAAGAAAAATATGATATAATCAACATAATTATATCATATAAAGTAAAATTATGATATAATTATATTGTTATTATTTATTAAACAGATTAAAAGAGGTTGGTGTTTATGTTAGAATCTTTTTTTGGAGATAAAAAGTATTTCCTTAGAACTATTTTTTATATCCTCTTAGGTGATTTGATTTGTTCATTTGCAGTAGTTAAATTTTTAGTTCCAGCAGGACTTCTTTCAGGTGGACTTGGTGGTATAGGACTTATGATAGAATACTTAACAGGACTTCCTACAGGAGTTTCAGTTTTTATCTTGAATTTGCCTATGATGATTGTTGGGGCATTTTTCTTAAACAAAAAATTTATGACCTATGCTTTCTTATCAACTTTTATTTATTCATTTATATTAATTGCTATGCGCCAAATCCCTATTGATTTCAAACTTGAAAATAATATGTTATATGCAATTTTTGGTGGATTTATAAATGGTCTTGGAATGGGAGTTTTATTCAAACATGGTGCATGTCAAGGTGGACTTGATATCTTAGCAACTATCTTTAAAACAAAACTTAATGTAAATATTGGATCATCTTTAATGGCTATAAATGCACTTATAATAGGTGTTGCATCTTATATCTTCAGTCTTGAGAGAGGACTTTTAACAATTGTAGCAATGTATGTAGCTTACCAAATGTTAGATAAAATACAAATGGGTTTTGGAGATACAAAACAAATTATGATAATGACATCAAAGCAAAGAGAAGTTACAGACAGAATTTTATCTGATCTTCATAGAGGTGTTACACTTCTTCATGGGGAAGGTGCTTTTACACATAAACAACAAAATGTTATATATTGTATTGTTAGTACAAGACAAGTCGTAACTATTAAGAGAATATTGAACGAAGTCGATCAGGCTGCATTTTTAATAATTTCTGATGCTTATGAAGTTAAAGGCAGAGGTTTTAGAGTACAAGAAATTTAGGAGGGTTTTATTTTGGAAAAAATTTTAACATTTAATGAACTTAAAGAAATAGCAAAAAAAATCGCAATGGATGATGATAGAGTTGAAAAACTTTTCATAGAACAACTTGAAACACAAAGCATGTCAAGTGATGTAAACTTTTTTAATGTTTTATATTTAGTAAAAGATTTGTCTTTTGATGATTCTTCATTTGAATTCATTGAACATTTTGGTAATGTTTTAACTATGTTTGAAAATACAGAAAATGAAAATGTTATTGAATATAGAATAATTTATGAAAACTTTACTCAAGGAATTTTTAGAATTATATCTAAAAAATCAATAGATGTATTTGAAGAACTCGAAGAAAAATATATTTGTGTACTTAATAAAGATGAAAACAAAAAAAGTGGAGTATATATTGACAGAAAAATAAATAAACTTACAGAAGATGAATTTTTAGTTAATACTTGTGATTTTTTCTGGAATGTATTAAAATTTGGAAACAAATTATACACTAAAGAATTTTTAAATATTTCTGAAGAATATAGAAAAGTTTTAGCTTTACTTGATGAGCATTTAAAACACTATGTATTATCTGAAAACAAATATCTTATTGAACTTGGAAAAGATAATAAATTAGTATTTAACTATGTTGATACTGAAATTTTCGAAATGTATCTGAATTGTTATTCAAAATTGGAATTTGAATCTTTATGGATTGCACTATTTAACATATGTGGTCTTTTCAGAAAGCTTTCTCTTCAAATAGCAATTAATTTAAGATTTGATTACGCAAAAGAATTAGATAGAGATACAGTAACACATTTAAGAGAATTAAAACAAAAAGCAAATAATAGATAAATTAAATATTCTATAAACAAAACTCCCAAATATGACAACTTCGGGAGTTTTTTATTTTAATATATTTCTAACCGAATCAATACTTGAGTAAATTCAATACTATTATTTGTTTATAAATAAAAGTATTTTTTGTACAATTAAAACTACCTCCTTCCACAATGCTTCGCATAGAGTAGGTTCCTAGTAACCTTGTTCTTTAACAATAAAAGCGCATCATTTCGATGCGCTTTTTATATCTAAATATTTAATTTTAGTTTTAGCGAAATCCAAATTTCTTTACACTTGAACCTCAATTCTAGTTTTTGTAAATCTATCAATTTAATAATACTTTAGCATAAACTAGCTAATCACCGATAAACTTTTATATCAATAACCCTCTCTGTCTTTCCATACTATAAACATACAATCTTATGATAAATTTACAACCACATTGCGTGTAATATCTTTTGTGTTCTATATTACTTCACATTGTATCTTTAGTATAATTTAATTTTCTAATCTTTAATCTTTAGTATCAGCTAATATGATTTTAAAATTAATACATTTTTAAATACTTAAATATCCTTACATTACTATATTTAATCTTATTAATAATCAAAGATTTCAATACTCTTATATTTAATTTTATAAATATGCAAATTTCTTAACACTTTTATATTTAACTTTATAAATTCTTAAAAGTTTTATATTATCATATCTAATTTTATAAATATGCAAATTTCTTAAGATCTAAGCATTCCGTACAAATATCTATATCTTATATTATCATATCTAATTCAATAAATATAACAATACTTTAAAGATTTTAGATTTTATATTGTAACTACTCAAATATCTCAATTCTCTTATATTTAATCTTATAAATATTCAAACAACTTAATACT
>CABRGI010000143.1 GCA_902470455.1 uncultured Parvimonas sp. | reverse complement strand
GTTGAAATCAATTGATTTAGTCTATCTCTAATCAAATCATTTTTTGATTTAATCATTCTTCTAATTCTTTTTAAATCAGAACTTGCATCATCAGAAATCTCATCTTCAGATATTATAGATATTTCTAAATCTCTTTCTAACTGAATAGCTGTATTTAATAAATTTAAAAGTTCAAAAATATTTTTAAATTCTAAAGACTCATCATAAGAAATTATATTTTTCAAAAATCTCGAAGTGTTAAGAAGTTTCCATACTTCTAAAAGCTTTCTAGGAGAAAAAAATTGTCCTATTTCTAAAAGTTTAAAGTCTTCTTCTAAGTCTTGAATATTGGAAATTCCTGGTAATCTATGCTTGATTATAAATCTATAGGCTTCATCTGTTTCATCTAATAGTCTTTTTACTTCAATCATATCTGTAGAAACTTCAGAATTTTTAATAACTTTTTTACCTATAATGCTTTGAGAACGGTCTGATAACATATTTATAATTTTATAAAATTCTAAAGTTTTTAGTACTTTATTATTCATTATTATTATTTTTCTCCAAATTTAATAATTCTATTAATGTATTCATTTTTTATTTTAACAATTTCATTTTGTAATTCTATAATTTTTTCATTTTTTTGTTTTAACTCATAGAAATTATCATAAGAAATTTTTTCTAAATTTTCATACCTTTTTTCAAGTGTACTTATTGTATGAACTAAAACATTATTTTTATCTGTTAGTTCTTTTACAGTTTGTTTTAATTCTTCTTTCTCTTTTTCAATTTTTTGATTATTTTTTATAAATTCTTCTTGTTTTTTTAAAGGAAATTCACTATCTTCACTCAATAAGTTAATTTCTTTTTTTAAATCAAAATAATCACTAGAAACATTTAATGCAACTAAAGTAGCAGCCATAGTTGAATTTAATAAATAATTTTGAGATGTAATTTTTTTTATTTCTTCATCGACAAAATTAGCAATATCTTCTACTTCAGTCTTTGTTTTTTCACCTATTATTGTATAAACCGTGCCGGCTATATTAACTTTTATTTTATTAGCATCCATAATATTCTCCTAATTAAAACCTTAGATATGCACCCAATTTCTCATTTAAATCTTTCAACATGCCATCAATGACGGTATTAATATCTTCATCAACTAATGTTTTATCTTTAGATTGAAAAGTTAACTTATAAGCCATTGATTTTTTTCCTTCATCAATTTGATTTCCGGTATAAATGTCAAAAAGTTCCACATTCTTTAATAAATTATTTGAATTATCTCTAAATATTTTTTCAATCATACCACTATCAATATTTTTATCTACAATTATAGCTAAATCTCTTTTTACAGCAGGGTATTTAATAAGTGGCTCATATATTCTAACTAAACTAGATTTATCTCTAATTTTTTCAATATCTATTTCACATACAAATATTTTTTTCTTTATAGAAAAATTCTTACAAACCTCATAAGATATTTGTCCAATTTCACCAATTTTTTCTCCATTTGCTAATATATCAGCACATACACCAGGATGAAAATAATCAATTGAAGCATTCTTTACAAACTCATAATTTTCAATATTTAAAATACTTAATAAATTTACTACTATATCCTTAACATAATAAAAATCATATTTCCCATAACAACCAATCACTACTTTTTTCTTTTCTGAAGGTATTATACTATCATCAACGATATGAAAAGTATTTCCAAGTTCATAAACTAATAAATCTTCATTTTTATAATTTAAATTTTTAGCTAAAACATCAATAACATTTGGAATTAATGATTTTCTCATAATACTAAATTCTTCTCCTAGTGGATTTAAGATTTTAACAGTATTTTGAGTATTCATCTTTGATTTTCCTATAATATTTCCACCAATGAAAGAATAAGTAGTAATTTCATATAAACCTAAATTTAATAAGACATTTTTTATCTTGTCCTCAAGAATTCTCTTTTTGCTTTTTTTCCCTATCGTATTTGGTGCTAAAATAGGTGTAGGATTAAGATTTGAGAATCCATATAGTCTTCCTATCTCTTCCACTATATCTTCCTGAATAGACAAATCTGTTCTAAAATAAGGAATAGTACAATATATATAATTATTTTTTACTTCTGTTTTAATTTCTAATAAGTCTAAATAGTTAAGAATTTCTGAATTATCTATTTCAACTCCCAATAACCTTTTTACTAAATTAGGATCAAATTCTATTTTTGTAGGAATAAATTCCTCTCTCTTAACATCAAATACAGATTCAATTTTACAATCAACATATCTTTCTAATAAATATAAAAATCTAGATAATACATTTACTGTATGTTCTGATGTTAGTCCCTTTTCATATCTAATTGAAGCTTCAGATTTTAATCCTAATCTCTTTGATGTCAATTTAATTGCTTTCTTTGTAAAAAAGGCTGACTCAATTAAAATGTTTTTTGTATTAGAATCTATTTCAGAATTTTTAAGTCCCATTACTCCTGCGATAGCTATAGGCTTTACATCATCACATATTAGCATATCATCGCTAGAAAGAGTTCTTTCTATATCATCTAAAGTAACTACTTTTTCTCCTTCAAAAGCATTTCTAATAGTAATATTTCCTTCTAATTTATCTAAATCAAATGCATGAAGAGGTTGTCCTAATTCTAGCATTAAAAAATTTGTTAAATCAACTATATTATTAATAGGTCTTATACCAGAATTTAATAAATAATTTTGCATTTTTCTATTTGATTCTTCAATTTTAACATCTTTAATTATACTAGCAGAATATCTTTTACAGTTATCTGAAGATATGTTGATTTCCAATAAACTACTACTATTATTAATATTTTTTAAATCTTTAATATTAATTTCATTTAATTTTTTATTAAAGCTTGCAGCAATTTCTCTAGACATTCCTACAATAGATAGGCAATCAGGTCTATTTGGAGTAATTTCAAATTCTACAACAGTATCATCTAAATCTAGAATTTCTCTAATATCAGTTCCAAGAACTATATTTTCATCAAAAATTCTAAGAACACCGTCTTTATATTCTTTAGGAATAACAGAATCAGGATATCCTAATTCTTTGTAACTACAAAACATCCCTTGTGAAATTTCTCCAGCAAGTTTTGCTTCCTTGATTTGTGTATTATCAGCAAGTGTAGAGTTAACTTTAGCAACCGGTACATAATCAAATTGTTGTAAATTTTGAGCAGCTGTAACAATTTGTACAATTTCATTTCCTATATCAACTTTTGTAATCCAAAGTTTTTTTGAATTTTCATGTCTATATATTTCTAAAATTTTTCCAATAACTATATTTTTAATATTTGTTCCTAATTTTTCAATGGACTCAACATGAGAACCTGTTAGAGTAACTTTATCACATATATCCATTATATAATTATCTAT
>CABRGI010000142.1 GCA_902470455.1 uncultured Parvimonas sp. | reverse complement strand
AAAAAATTTTTTTTAAAAATTATTATATATTTTTATATTATTATTCTAATTTAATTCTATTTTTTCCACTAAAAAAGTGTCAAAATTTCTCATTGACACTTTATTTTTTCTAACTCTATATTTTCTTATCTTTTTCCTTATACATCATTTTGTATTTCATACCTATTGTTCTACTTATATAGTTTGATGATATAGCACAAATTATTAAAGTAAATAAAGTTGTTATATATAATTGACTTTGATTGCCTATTATCCAAGAAACTATCGAGATAAAAATTCCACCTGCAATAAAGACAATTCCTGAAAATTTATTTGCAAATCCGAAAACTATATCATTATTCATTGTCCATTTATTTCTTATTGCAAATTCACTTTCTTTATTTACTCTTCTTAAATAAATTCCATATATTGTAGTCAAAATTGCAATTAAAGTGAAAACTAATCTAATTACATAAAAAGGAATTTCCATTTTTGAATTTTTTAACATTAGTTTTAAAACTGAAAATGTAAAGTAATTACACATAATAGAAATAAGCAGAGTTACAAAAGCTACAACAGTTACTCCAGTTGGGTAATTTTCATCATTAAATTTCTTTCTAACTCTTCTTAAATATGTTATTCCAAAGAATGATAATACTACATTTACCAAAGCAAATGTAAAAATCATAAAAGATCCGATAAAAACTTCTTTACCATCTTTGACATAAGTAAAAACAGATGACGGTAATATAACAAAACCTGCTGTTGCTAAAATTATAGGTGTAATCGCTAAAATTAACAATAATTTTAAAAATTTATTCATTTCTAGTCCTCATATCCATACTTTTTATAAAATTCTTTTTTATATTCTAAAAATCTATCTTCTCTAATTGATTGTCTTATATTCTCCATTGTTTTAAGTAAAAATCTTAAATTGTGGATTGAAAGAAGTCTTGCCCCTAATATTTCATCAACATTTATCAAATGTCTTATATAAGCTCTTGTGTGATTTCTACAAGCATAACAATCACATTCATCATCAAGTGGAGCAAAGTCCTTCGCATATTTAGCATTTTTTATAACAAGTTTTCCCTTTGAAGTCATTGCAGTTCCATTTCTTGCAATTCTTGTAGGAAGGACACAGTCAGCCATATCAATACCCGCTTCAACAGCTTCAAATAAATAATCCGGAGTCCCTACTCCCATTAAATATCTAGGCTTATTTTCAGGCATAAATTGTGTTGTATAATTTAGATATTCAACCATAATTTCTTTAGGTTCTCCTACACTAAGCCCACCAATAGCATATCCCGGTAAATCCATATCTATTGTAGCAAGTGCAGACTCTCTTCTTAAATCTTTGAACATTCCACCTTGAATAATTCCAAAAAGTGCCTGATTATCTGTATTTTTATGATAATCTTTACATCTCTTTAACCAACGTAAAGTTCTTTCCATAGAATTTTTTACATAATCATAACTTGCAGGATATGGTGCACATTCGTCAAAAGCCATCATAATATCAGAACCTAAATCATTTTGAATTTCCATTGATTTTTCAGGAGAAATAAAATGCTTTGAACCGTCAATATGGGATCTGAACTCTACACCTTCTTCAGTTATCTTTCTAATATCTCCAAGACTGAAAACTTGAAAGCCGCCACTATCTGTTAAAATCGGTTTGTCCCAATTCATAAACTTATGAAGTCCACCAGCCATTCTAATAATTTCTTGACCTGGTTTTAAATATAAATGGTAAGTATTTCCTAAAATTATCTGTGAGCCTATCTCTTTTAACTCATCAACATTCATCGCCTTAACAGTCGCTCTCGTTCCTACAGGCATAAAAATCGGAGTTTCTATAACACCCCTATTTGTATATATTTTTCCAAGTCTTGCATTACAATCCGAAGACTTTTTTATCAATTCATATTTTAATTCCATTACTTCTCCTTTTTAATAAGCATTGCATCACCAAAACTGAAAAATCTATATTTATTCTTTGTAGCCTCATTATATGCATTCATTATTATCTCTTTTGATGCAAAAGCACTAACAAGCATAATTAATGTTGATTTTGGCAAATGAAAATTTGTAATAAGGCAATCCACAACCTTAAATTCAAAACCTGGATATATGAAAATATCCGTATTTCCCTTACAAGCTACAAGTTTCTCAAACTTTTTATAAACTGTTTCCAAAGTTCTTACACTTGTTGTTCCAACTGCAAAAATTCTATTTCCTTTTTCCTTTGCAGAATTAATTATTTCAACACTTTCTTCTGAAATTTCATAATACTCATCATGCATCTTATGTTCCAAAACATTATCAACCTTAACAGGTCTAAAAGTTCCAAGTCCAACATGAAGAGTAACTCTTGCAATCTTAACTCCCTTTTCTTTAAGCTCTTTTAAAAGCTCATCTGTAAAATGAAGTCCTGCAGTTGGTGCTGCGGCTGAACCGTTATTCTTTGCATAAACAGTTTGGTATCTATCTCTTTCTTCCAATTTTTCGTGAATATATGGTGGAAGTGGCATTGTTCCAAGTTCATCTAAAATTTCCTCAAAAATTCCGTCATAAGAAAATTTTACAAATCTCTCTCCATCTTCACTTATCCCTACAACTTCTCCAAGTAATTTTCCATTTCCAAACTCAACTTTTGAACCTATCTTCATTTTCTTTCCGGGTTTAACCAAAGTTTCCCAAGTATTATCCTCATGTTTTTTCAAAAGTAAAACTTCTATAGCCTCATCTTTACCGGGTCTTGCTCCAAAAAGTCTTGCAGGAATAACTTTAGTATCATTAATTACCAAAACATCATCTTTTTTTATATAATCAACAATATTTTTAAAATTTTTATGTTCTAAATCAAAATTTTCTCTATTTACAACTAAAAGTTTTGAACTTGATCTATCCTTAAGCGGAAACTGAGCAATCAAAGACTCATCAAGCTCAAAATCAAAATCATCAGTTTTTAAACTATTCATTAACACTCTTCCTTTTATTAAATTATAAAATACATCTACAAGCATATATTATATATTGTTTTTCAATATTTTTCAAATTTTTTTAATCTCAACGAAATAACTAAATCGTTGACAAAAGTTATTTTTGTAATATAATTAACTTAATAGCACGCACATTTTTCAAATTCTATATAGAATAATTATTTATTTTTACTAGGAGAGTTTTATGATTTTAAAAAAATTAAGTCATTCTTTTGAAAATTTTTCAATATATGTTGAAAATTTAAGTTTTGATAAGGGAAAAATTTATGCACTCATTGGGAAAAATGGTGCAGGTAAAACGACTTTGATGAATGCAATAACAAATAATTTAAACTTAAATGGTAATATCGAAATGGATATTGATGAAAACAAAATTCTTTATATCCCAACTGAGCTTAAGGCATACGAGTTTTTAACTGTAAAAGAATTTATAAATCTTT
>CABRGI010000141.1 GCA_902470455.1 uncultured Parvimonas sp. | reverse complement strand
GCAAAACAAGTATTAAAGTAACAAAAGCTTGGGAAGATAAAAATGACCAAGATGGAAAGAGACCAACAAGTGTAACAATTAAATTACTTGCCGATGGAGTAGAAACAGGTGATAAGCTTACTTTAACAGCAGTAAATGGCTGGAAGGGAAGTTTTGATAATCTTGATGAATACAAAGACGGAAAAAAGATTCAATATTCAATTGAAGAAGAAGATGTTGGAAATGGATATTCAGGTTTTATTGCACAAACTTCAAATACTGAATTTAATGTAACAAATACAAGAGAACCTGAAAAGACATTTGTAGAAGGTGCAAAGACTTGGAATGACAAAGATAACCAAGATGGAAAGAGACCGACAGAAATAACAATCAACCTATTAAAGAACGGAACAAAAATAGCTTCAAAGAAAGTTACAAAAGCAGATGGTTGGAAATGGAAATTTGAAAATCTTGACAAGTATGAAAACGGAAAAGAAATTAACTATACTATTGCAGAAGAAAAAGTAGAAGGATATACTACAGAAGTAAAAGGATATGATGTTAAGAATTCATACACACCGGGAAAGACAAGTTTACAAGTAACAAAGGCTTGGGAAGACAAAAATGACCAAGATGGAGTAAGACCAAATAGTGTAACAATTAAATTATTGGCTGACGGAGTAGAAACAGGAAAGAAACTGGTTTTAACAAAAGTAAATAACTGGACAGGAAGCTTTACAGATCTTGACGAATACAAAGCGGGAAAGAAAATTGTTTATACAATCAAAGAAGAACCGGTTGGAAATGGATACAAGAGTGTTATTACAGGAAATGAAAAAGAAGGTTTTGTAGTAACAAACGTAAGGACACCTGAACAAAGAATACCAAAGACAGGAGCAGGAAGTAATTCAGCTCTATATACAGTATTGTTAGGATTGTCAGGAACAGTTATATTTTCAGTATTTAGAAGAAAGAGAAAAGAAAACTTATAATATTTCTATATAAAAATCTTTTAAATAACAAGCTATAACAAAATAATATACAGCATAGAACGCTGTTGATAGGAGGACATCTAAAATCGAATAGATGTTCTCTTTTTTGTAAGGAAAAAAATTTACGTCAAAGTAATTTTAAAGAAAAGTTCCTGACACGTCATCTCGAGTTTGGTAGAACAGAGTTGATTTAACTCAAAATGATATATAGGAGAGAAAATATTCGTGAATAAATTTGTATATTAAAATTACAAAAAAGTCTCATATATAAATTGGCAAGGATATATTTTTATGATACTCTTTAAAAGAATAATTTTAAAAGGGGGATATTCATGAGAGTTAGTAATTTAACAAAAAGGTTTTCGGCATTTTTATTAACTTTAGCCATTTCTGCGATCATAGTTGCTACAAATGTTAAAGCAGAAGGATTTTCAGCTCAGAAATTAACTAAGACAACATCTTTCACTGTTGGAAACAAAGCTAAAGATGTTAATATTGAAAATTCAATCAAAGTAAATAAGGCTAATTTGAACAAAGATGAGAGAGGAATTTATATTGATTGGGAAATTGTTTCAAATGTTAATTCTGAGGGTGGAGGAGTTTATGCGCCTCTTGTTTCACCAAAAGGATGGAATAATCATAATTGGCATTCAATTTTACTTCCAAATTCTTTAAAAGATCCTGAAAATTTAAAGATAAATGTAGAAAAGCCAAAAGGACCTGCAACTGTTTTTTCATACGATATTAATTGGGAAAATGCTTATAAATTCAGAAAACAAGGTGAAAAAGATTTTGATAATGATATTGAAAGATTCTTCACAAAAGGTTCAGGTTATAAATCAGGAGAATTGGATACATTAGCTAAAAATTCAAGATACATGATTTATGCAACTAACTTAGTAGGTAGAACAAAAGGTAAACCTGTTAAATGGGCTTTTAGAACTTATATACAAGAAAGTTTTCTAAAAGATGCTCAAAAAAATTCTGTAAAATTGGCTATTTCTTATGCAGAAAAAGCTGGAGGAGAACGCACAAGAGTTAAAGTTGTTGAAGTAAAAATTAAGAATGTTATTGATTTCAATAAAAATACTACAAAATTTGGAGATAAAGAACAACAACATGAAAAAATCAGTGTTCTTGCAGGACAATCAATAGCTAATTCAACTGAAACAAATGCTAAAATTTCAGATAAGAGTTTGAAAAATTATAATTTTGAAGGTTGGAATACAAATGCTGATGGTTCAGGTACTAAGTTTACAAAAGATACTAAAATAACAAAAGATATGGAAGTATTTGGAAAATGGAAACCTCTTGATATCTTTGAAATAGAAGATGAACAAGTTATTCCTAAAACTCATGCAAAAGTAACTTTTAAACTTGGAGAGGGAGTAAAAAAAGGAAAAGTTAAAACTTATGTTGTTAAGAAGGGAACAGTTTTAGAACAAAAATATTTCCCAAATGTTGAACTTGAAGAAGGATATAAGGATTTGAAATGGACACCTAAAAAAATACTGTAATTGAAAAAGATACTGTATTTGTTGTAAGTGCTACTAAAAAGGAATCAAATTCAAACCCAAACGGTGGAAATAATAAATCAAATGGTGAAAACGGAAAATCAAACGATAAAAATGAAATGTTAAAGCCGGAAGTTGGTAAAGAGAGTGGAAAAGCAAAATTACCAAAGACTGCAGTAGCTACTGGTTCATTAGCGATGTCATTAGTTAGTTTAGTTGGTTTAGGTTTAATAAAAAAGAGAAAATAGTTAATTTTAAAAGCAAGTTTTAAGCTTGCTTTTTTATTGTGAAACAACAAGGTTCCTGGGAACCTACCCGATGCGAAGCATCGTGGAAGGGAGGGGTTCTTATTGCAAAAAGGATAATGGTAGGTTTGACGGAGTCATTGTACAAAACAAAATAGTTCACGTCACCTTGAGCGAAGTGAAACGAAGTCAATCTAGCCCTAACTTTGTTTACTTGTAAACAAAAGTAGGTCTGACGGGGGTAATTGTCTATAAAACAAAATAATTCACGTCACAATATTTTGCAAAGAAATACTCCCAACACGTCATCTCGACCGTAGTGTTAGTGGAGTGAATCTAGCCCTAACTCTGCTTACTTGTAAGCAGAAGTAGGTCTGACGGGGTAATTGTATCTTTAGATACAATTGCTCTGGAGATCTCAACTATTGCTTGCTAGCAAGCAATAGTATTTCTGAAAGAAATAAAAAATTTCTAAATGTATCTACGATACATTTACTTATTCTTGTAAACAAGAATAAGTATGAGATCTTTCGACTTCGTTACACTTCGCTCAAGATGACGTATATAGGAAAAATCTTCGTTTAGTAGCTAGACGTTAAAAGTAGATAAATATCAAAATATCTTTATAAATATAGTAGAAAAAATATAGTAAAAAATAGTAGAAAAACAAAAAATCATATAATTTTATTTAAAAATATATTATATAAAACAAAATAGTTTAAGTCAAAATACTTTGTAAAG